>JADLGX010000222.1 GCA_020849095.1 Candidatus Eiseniibacteriota bacterium | reverse complement strand
GCCGGCTCGAGCCCATGCTCCAGCGGCTGCTCGGCGACGACGTGAGCATGCGCCTGGTGCCCGGAGCGCCCGGAGCGTGCGTGCTCGCCGACGAGTCCCAGATCGAACAGGTGCTCATGAACCTCGTCGTCAACGCGCGCGACGCGATGGCCGGCGGCGGGCATCTGGAGATCTCCACGCGGGTCGAGCCGAGCGCGGACTCCCGAGCGCGACCCGGCGCGGAAGTGGTGCGCCTGCGCGTGAGCGACAACGGCAGCGGGATGGACGAGGACACGCGCGCCCGCATCTTCGAGCCGTTCTTCACCACCAAGTCGCCCGGGCAGGGCACCGGCCTGGGATTGTCGACCGTGCTCGGAATCGTGAAGCATGCCGGCGGCCAGGTGACCGTCGAGAGCCAGCCGGGCCATGGGGCCACCTTCGTGGTCGAGCTGCCCCTCCATGGCGCCCCGGCGGTCCCCGCCGCCGCCGAGCCGGTCACCCGCCCGGGGCCGGGCGGGCGCGAGAGCCTGCTGGTGGTCGAGGACGACGCGCTGGTGCGCGAGTACGTTCGTTCCTGTCTGGCCCAGGCGGGCTACGACGTGGTGACCGCCGCCAGCGGCGAACTGGCGCTGGCGGCGGCCGGCCGCCTGGATGCCCCGCCCGATTTGCTGCTGACCGACGTGACCATGCCCGGCATGACCGGCGTCGAGCTGGCCCACCGGCTCCGCGAGCGTCACCCGGCGCTCCCGATCCTGTTCATGTCCGGCTACACGCGGATGTTCGAGCCGGGCGGGGAGGCCGAGGAGTTCGCGGGCCAGGCGCTGGCCAAGCCCTTCTCGGGCAGCGAGCTGCTGGAGCGGGTCCGCGCCGCGCTGGACGCTGCCGGGGCCTGATTCGCGGGCCGGATTGACGCTGGGGGAGGGCGCGGCCGCGGCCGATAACGAGGGCGCCCTTCCGCCGTGCCGGCGGGGTGGAACGGAGAGCGTGTGACTCGTTATCCCACCGCGGTCCAGGTCCACGAGACGAGCGAGCAGGTCACGTTCGACATGCCTGCTCCTCGCCGCCCGCTCATGGCCTTCTTCATGGCGAGCTGGCTCGTGGGCTGGGCCTACGGAATCGTCTTCATGTCGCAGCAGTTCTTCTCGGGCGCCCCCTTCGGGGCCGACCGGATCTTCCTCGCGGTGTGGTGCGCGTTCTGGCTGGCGGCGGGCGGATGGGGCGCGACGTGGCTCGCGTGGCTGCTCGCGGGGCGCGAGCGCGTGACGCTCGATCGCAGCTCGCTGCGCATCCGCAGAAGCGTCTTCGAGGTGGGGTTCACTGCCACCTATCCCTTGTCCGGTATTACTCAACTCCGAACTTTCGGTCGAGAAGTACCACCTTTATTGGCGGCAGGGCTGAACTTTACGGGCCGAGGCGCGAGCGGCGTGCGATTCTCTCTGAGGAACCGTACCGTGCGGTTCGCGCGCGCTCTGGATGAACTCACAGCTCGGTCCGTCGTCGACACAATGCGCGCGCATCATCCGTTCGACGACACCGTTGCCGTTCCGGTGAAGCCGGCGGCGTAGGAGAAATCGTCATGGTTCAGCGTGAAAATGTCGGTGGTGCGTGGCAGGTCCGCTTGCCCATTCGGGGAACGGGGCGTTGGATCGCGGCAGCCCTGCTTTCGGTATGGCTGTGCGCTTGGGCCGGCGGCGAAGTGTTCGTGCTGGGCACGCTGGCCGCGGGCTTCCGCGACCTCGTCGCTCCGGGCTGGCACCTCGACTGGCTGCCCGCGATGAAGCAGACCGCCAACGTGGCGCCGCGCTTCGCCCTGTTGTTCATGGGCCTGTGGGTCACGCTGTGGACGATCGGCGGCGCGCTCGGCATGCGCGAGCTCGCCCGCATGCTGTTCGGTGAGGACATCGTCCGCTGGGACACGAACGGTATCGAAGCCGTGCATCGCGGCGGCCCGTTCACGCGCACGACGCACATCGCGTACGAGGACGTGCGTGACCTGCTCGTCGGACCGCGTGGCGCACTCGTTGCCGAGACCTCGAACGGCCGTGTGACCATCGCGGTGGCCGGCACGACCGAAGAGCGTCACGAGCTGCAGCTCTCGCTGACCGAGGCGTGGAACCTGTCGGGCGGCCTGGCCCGTCAGCGTGAGCGCGAAGTCGAAGCGGCTCCGGTCGGCTGGAAGATCGAGAACGACGAGAACGGCGCGCCGATGCTCGTGAGCGATTCGAACCAGCGTCGCACGGTGGCGGCGGTGCTCGTGGCCATCAGCACGATGCCGGCGATCGCGGCGATCACGCTGATGCGCGATCCGGTTCAGGTGGCGTGGCTGGCGGTGGCGGGTTTCGCGGTGCTGACGCTGTCGGCCCTGCTGGGCGCCGGCTGGGTCGCGACGAGCCGTGTCGAACTGCGTCCGCGTCAGCAGGGGCTCACGTGGAAGGCCACGGGACTGGGCCGCGAGTGGGTGCAGGACTATCACCCGGCTTCGCTGCACGTCGAGCGCACCACGGATGCCGACGGTGACGAGCGCTTCCGCCTGCTGGTGGAGTCGCGCGGCCTGACGCGTGAACTGGGCGCGGCGGTGCAGTCGCCGAGCAGTGCGTTGCATCTGGGCCGTTGGCTCGCGCGTCACATGTCGGCGCAGATCCAGGGGCTCGAAGTCGAGCTGCAGACGCAGCGCCAGGCCTCGTGAGGCCGGGCGCCTGCCGCTGTGGCGGAGGCGTCGAGTCCGCCCGGAAGCGAAGGCGCCGCGATTCGAGTGAACGCGGCGCCTTCGGGAAGTTCCCGGGTTCGATCAATGTGACGTGAGGATCGGGTGCGCTGCATCGTCGTGCGCGGCCTCGTTCGAGGCTGCGCCGCCGGTGGGAGGCGCATGCGTTCTCGCGTCGTTGTCCAGGTGTTCGTAGAAGTCGGAGACCGACCGCAGTTCCGTCGAGCTCGTGAGGCAGACGATGGCGTCCGCTTCGCGTTCGAGGCGCTGGATCGCGTCGGTCGAAGCACAGGGAACCGCCACGGTGACGCTGGCGGCTGCCATGCGCCGTGCCGCGCGTACCGCGGCCAGCATGGTGAAGCCGGTGGTCATGCCTTCGTCCGTGAGGACGATGTGGCGGTGCGGGGCCATGTCCCGCAGTGACATGACATCGCGCAACAGCGCCGAGACCCGGTGCAGTTCGCGCCATGCACGGGTCCGCGCATGTTCGAGATCCGCGAGCGTCAGGTGGAGCGCGCGGACGGCCGCGGGATCGAGCACGGCGCTGCCGCGTTCGTCGAGCGCGCCGAATGCGCGATCGGGGGACGAGGGAACGTTCAATCGGCGGACGTGTGCCGCGGTGAGAGGGGCCTTGAAGCGGCGCGCCAGCGTGCGCGCGATGATCAGCCCGCCCGTGGGAATGCCGCTGATCACGAAGGGCGGCTGGAGCGCCCCCGCGAGTTGGTCCGCCAGCAGCTGCGCCGCGTGAGCGCGGTCGCGAAAGCGCATGGCTGACTCCTCCGGATGAAGCGCGATGGGCGCGGCGACGGGGAGTCGCCGGATCCGCGTGACCTGCGGCCTCGCGTCCGCGGTTCGCGCGCAGACTC
>JADLGX010000221.1 GCA_020849095.1 Candidatus Eiseniibacteriota bacterium | reverse complement strand
TTGCCAGCGCATGCGATTCCCTCCGAGGTTCGGCCCCGTGCCGGGGCACGGCACTATCCCACGGCCACGATGGCCATTGCGATCAAGCGCTGCAGCTCGAGCCCGCGCCGCACGTCGTGCGGGCTGCGCGGACCGCCGCGGACGGCGCGCGCGAACAACCGCCTCACCTCGCCCCACGGGCTCTCGGCCGATGCCGCGACGGCATCGAACGCCAGCGCACCCTGCGGCCCGTAGCACTCGAGCGTGAACACCGTCTGCGGCAGCGTCATGACACCGGACAGCGACAGATCGCTCACGGCGCCACCCTCGTGCTCGCAGGCGAGGCTCACCCAGCGCCGCGGATCGCCGCGCCCGGTGATGTGCACGATGGGGCCGAGCGCGCCCTCGAGCAGGTCGAAGGCGTGCGGCCCCAGGTCGTGCAGCGCGCCATGCTCTCTTCGCCACGGGCAGGCATAGGGTCCGCGCACGAACGCGCCGCTCAGGAACGCGAGCCGCGCGCCAATCGCGCCGGAGGCGCGCGCCTGCTCCAACCAACTCGAGGTGGTCGAGCGAAACCGATGGGTGAGCATGAGTTGCGTGACGCACCCCGCGCCGAGTGCCGCCTCCGCGAGGCGCTCGGCATCGGGCAGTTCGAGCGCGAGCGGCTTGTCGAGCATGAGGTGGCGCCCGGCGCGTGCGGCGAGCACGCCGAGTTCCGCCTGCACGTCCGGCGGCACGGCGAACGCGACCGCTTCACACGAAGCGAGCAGCGCCTCGAACGACGTGAATGCCGGCACACCGTGCGCGGCGGCCAGTTCCCGCGCCGCTTCGCCGCGGCGCGCCCACACGCCGGCCAGGCGCGTTTCGGGTCCGGCGGCCAGCATGGGCGCGTAGGCGTTCGTCGCCCACGGCCCGGCGCCGGCCAGCGCCACCGCGACCGGCTCGGCGCGCGCGGGAGTGCCGGCGCTCACGCGGCGCCTTCGCCCGTGTAGACGTTCATGCGTCCGTCGCGCAGGAACCCCACCAGCGTCATGCCCGCCGTGGCGGCCAGGTCGATCGCGAGCGACGACGGCGCGCCGACGGCGGCCAGCGCCGGAATGCGCGCGCGCGCGGCCTTGAGCACCAGTTCGGCGCCGGCGCGGCCGCTCACCCACAGCAGCCCCTCGCCCGCGCCGTAGCGTCCCTCGCGCAGCAGGGCGCCGCACACCTTGTCCACCGCGTTGTGCCGCCCCACGTCCTCACGCGAGACGCGCGGCTCCAGCGCGCCGTCGCACCAGACCGCGGCATGCAGGGCGCCGGTCGCCTCGAATCCCGCCTGCGACTCCCTCACGCGCGCCGGCAGCGCCAGCAGCGCCGCGGTGTCCCAGCGCGGCGGCGAGGCGACCGGAGAGAGCCCTGCGTGCAGGCTCTCGAGGTGGGCGCGCCCGCAGATGCCGCACGAGGCCGTGCTGGCGAAGTGGCGCTCCAGGCGCGACCAGTCCAGCGGCACGCCGGCGGCCAGCGTCACGTCGAGCATGTCGGGCTCGTCGCGATGGCGCGCGGCGGTCGCGGCCACCGCGGACACGTCGGCGGCGCGGCGGACCACGCCTTCGCTCGCGAGAAAGCCCAGCGCCAGCTCTTCGTCGTGCCCGGGCGTGCGCAGGGTCACCGACAGCGCGCGGCCGTCCACCCGAATCTCGAGCGCGCGCGCGACCGCGATGGCGTCCTCGAACCGCTCGGACGAACGGCCGGTCACGCGGGTGACCGGCCGTCGCTGGATGGCGCCTTCTTCCACGAGGCGCCTAGACCTTGATGTGGTCCGTGTGGGTCGCGAGCGTGCCGTCGGGGAGCGGCACCAGCGAGTAGTCGGCGAACATGTTGGGCGCCTCCTTCTGCATGATGCGCAGCATCTCGACGGCCACCTTGCGGATCTCGACTTCGGCGTGCTCGCTGCCCCGCAGTTCGATGAAGTGGCGCAGCGCGCGGGCGTTGGCGGTGACGAAGATCTTGGTCTCGGTGGCGTTGGGCAGCACCGACCGGGCGGCCTGGCGGGCCATCTTGCGGCGCAGCGTCTTGTCCGTGACGTCGGTGAACTTGGCCTCGAGCCCGGCGACCAGCTTGTCGTACCCGGTGCGGGCGGCGTTGACCGCCTCGCTCCAGACCGCGTGCAGTTCGGGGTCGTTCGCGATCACGTCCGGCTCGACGTAGTCCGAGTCGCTCTCGTCCACGTAGCGCTGCGACAGCTGCGAGTACGAGAAGTGGCGGTGGCGGATCAGCTCGTGCGTGAACGAGCGCGACGCGCCGGTGATGAGAAAGCTCCACACGCCGTGCTCCAGCACCGAGCCGTGGCCCACCTCGATGATGTGCTGGAGGAACGCCTCGTTGGTCTTGCGGCCCTTGCCGTAGGACATGTAGCAGACGCGGCCGGCGATCTCGGCCAGGCGCTCGGCGCCCACTTCGGTGTCCGTCTGCCAGGTCACGCCCTCGTCGGCCAGGAACCGCTGGATGTCCGGGTCGCTCACGACCTGGCGGCCGACCAGATAGACCTTCGGTTCGCGGACGATCTTGAGGGCGCGTGATTCGACGGTCGCCGCTTCCATGGCTGCTCCTTGGCGCGAGGTGTTGCGCGGGCTTCGCCCGCGTCGCGGACCGCCGGTCGAGGCGGTCCCACGATGGTCGGTGCGCCGTGCCTCTCGGGACGCGGCGCAAGGTGCGTAATCGCCGCGCACTTTACCCGAAATCCGGCGGGACTTCCGCAGCGGAAGCGCGCAAGTGACGGCAAGTTCGTCGGTGCCGGTGGAGCGCCTGAGAGCAGCGAATCGCCGGCACGTCCGCTGGTCCCATAGGACCATGCATACAGAGCTCCGGGAATCGGATAACTTAGCTCGTGGGTCCAGCATCCCGCGATGAGGGATCCCCCTTCGTGTGCGAGGGTCGCTCTGCGACAACACGAAGGTCATCACGCATCCCGGAGGGAACCGATGCGCAGACGGTGGTTGCCAATCGCGGTGCTGCTTGCCTGCTCCGTGTTCACGCTGATGGTCGCTCGGAGCTCGTTCTCCGATGCGCCCGCTCAGCGCGTGGGCTCGGAAGCGTGCAAGGAGTGCCATGACAAGCAGTATCAGCAGTTCGGGGCGAGTGCCCACGGGCGCGCTGAGAAGGACGCAGGACGGATCGCCGGCGACGCCGGTTGCGAATCCTGCCACGGCCCGGGCTCGTTGCACGTGCAGGCCGACGGCGACGAGAACTCTCCCGGCTTCAAGACGATCAAGCGCTACTCCAAGCTGTCGGCCGAAGAAGCGAACGCGACGTGCGTCGGCTGCCACAAGGGTGGCGATCAGTTCTACTGGCAGCACAGCGCCCACGCCCGCAAGAACGTTTCGTGCGTGAGCTGCCACAACATCCACAACTCGCAGGACGCCGGCCACACCAAGCTGCTCAGCAAGCCGACGACCACCGCGGTGTGCATCACCTGCCACAAGGCGAACCATTTCGCGCTCGGCAAGTCGGCTCACATGCCGGTCACCGAAGGCGACATGACCTGCAGCGACTGCCACAGCCCGCACGGCAGCGCCGGTCCCAAGCAGATTCGCGCCCTCACCACGAACGAGCTCTGCCTGAGCTGCCACGCCGACAAGCGCGGTCCGTTCCTGTGGGAGCACTCGCCGGTTCGCGAGAACTGCCTGAACTGCCATGAGGCGCACGGTTCCAACAACGACAAGGTGCTGGCCGCCAAGCGTCCGTACCTGTGCCAGCGTTGCCACATCGCCACGCGTCACCCGGCCACGATGTACGACCTTCCGGATCTCACCAACAGCAGCGGCAACCGCTCGCTGAACCGGTCGTGCACCAACTGTCACCCGCAGCTCCACGGATCGAACCATCCGTCGGGCAAGTACTTCACGCGATAGAGGAGGCCTGCAGTGAGAGCGCGCATGATTTCGATGATGGTGCTCGCGGCCTCTTTGCTCGTCGCGAGTCACTCGGTGGCCCAGCCCACCGGCAACGTCACGTTCGGCTCCCAGTGGTGGAACCAGAGCGTGGATGAAGCGAAGCTCCAGGAGTTCCTGGTCCTGCCGAAGGGCGGATTCCTGGACTCCTATTACCTGCGCGATTCCCGCGGCTCGGTGAATGCGTCCATGTGGGGCACTCGTGCCCTCGAGGACGACCAGCGGCACGGGTTGAGCGTTTCCAAGGGCCTGCAGTGGCGCGTGGATGCCGAGTTCAACGGCACCCCGCACCTTTACAGCATGACGGCCCGCTCGCCGCTCTATCAGATCAGTCCCGGCGTGTTCGTGCTTCCGGATTCCGTCCAGCGTCTGCTTCAGCAGTACGCCCCGGTGACCGGCAACGCGTACGCCAACACGCTCCGTGACCTGCTCAACACGGCGCAGAGCACGCCGCTCGCCATGCAGACGAACGTCCAGAAGCTCCGTCTGCGCGCGCACACCGGCAAGGAGTGGCAGTTCGACGTGAGTGCCGTCCGCCGCGACCGCCAGGGCAGTCTCGCCTTCGGCGTGCCGTTCGGCATCGGCTCCTCCACGATGACCGAAGTCGCCGCTCCCATCGACCAGCGGATGGTGGATGCGGACGCGACGGGTGTGTGGTCGCGTGCGGGCATGAAGCTGATGGGCTCGGTGGGCCTGTCCACGTTCGAGAACGAAGTCAGCACGATGCGGGTGGACAACTCGCGCCGCCTGACCGACGCCACCAGCGGCGGCACCGCGGTGGGCCAGCTCGACATGTGGCCGGACAACAAGGTCATGCGCGGCCGCGTGGCCTTCTCCAAGCAGCTGCCGCGCATGTCCACGTTCACGGCCACGGTGGGCGTGAGCCAGGCCAAGCAGGACGACGACTTCCTGCCGTTCACGAGCAACACGGCCCTGGCGCAGTCCAACCTCGACTCGCTTCCGGCCAGGAACGTGGAAGCCGTGGTCACGACGATCGTGCAGGACTACCGCCTGACCGGCCGTCCGATGAACAAGATGTACGGCACGCTGCGGTATCGCGCCGAGCACAATGAGAACGAGACCCCGACGATTCACTTCAAGGGTTTCTCGCCCTACGACGCGTCGTTCAGCGTGGGCGCCGTCGAGAACCACCAGTGGGGCGGTTCGAGCACCATTCTCGGTGCCGACGTCGACTACGAACTGGCCGACTGGGCGGATCTCTCGCTGCTCGGTGAGCACCGCACGCGCACGCACGAGTTCCGCGAAGTCGAGGAGGACGCCGAGAACGTGTTCGGCGCCGGCCTGCGGCTTCGTCCCCTGGACGCGGTGGACATCACGGGCAACTACCGGGTGGGCCAGCGCCGTCTGGACTCGTTCATTGCCGAGGACTACCTGAACGCCGCCGGGCTGCAGCTGGAGCCCAAGGGCCTGCGCCGCTACGACGTGGCGGATCGTGACCAGAGCATGGCGAACGCCGCCGTGAACTGGGTCGTCAGCCCGAAGTTGGACCTGTCGGTGACGTACTCCTGGACCCAGGACGACTACAAGGAATCGCAGTACGGCCTGCAGAACGCGGACAACATGCTCGTGTTCGTCGAGGGCACGATTCACGCCAGCAAGACGCTCGACCTCACCGGTGGCTACGGCTTCGGGCAGGTCGAGACCAAGATGGCGTCGAACGAGTACAGCGCGTCCAGCCGTCCGGACACTCTCCAGAACAGCATGGACTGGTGGATCGACACGCAGGACCGCAACGTCTACGTGTTCGCCAATGCCGACTGGTGGGTGAAGCCCAACAAGATGGTGCTGAAGGCCGACTACACGTTCAGCCGTTCGATGAACAAGTACGACTTCAGCAACCAGACGCTGCTCGCCAACGGCACGCGCCGTGCCGAGGCGGTGGACGTGCCCAACACGTTCTACCGTTCGAACGACGTGACGTTCGAGGCCCGCTGGAAGTGGTCGGCCATGATGGACCTGGCTCTCCAGTTCCAGTACGTGCAGTTCGATGTCGACGACTTCGCGGTCAACGACCTCACGCTGCTGGGCGGATCGTTCTCGGGCGCCAACTTCGCGCCCAACGCGATCTACCTGGGTGACGGGTACCGGGACTTCACCGCGCGCCGTGTGGCGGTGATGGCCAGCCGCAAGTTCTAGACGGTCATTCGCAGCAAAGCGATCGGCGGGGTCCGAGTGGACCCCGCCGATTCTTCGTTTCGGGAAGCTGTTGCCGCCCTACTCGCCCGCAGGTGCCGGGTGAGCGATCTTCGCGCTGTCGGCCGGCCAGTCGACATGCTTGCCCGACGTGCCGCGCTCGTTGTGGCACTTCGCGCAGACTTCCTTGGTCGGCTTGACCAGGCCCAGCGGGCCGCCGTCCGTCGTGCCGGCCTTGATGGCCTTCATCGTGGACGACTTGTAGTAGCCGCTGCCCGGACCATGGCAGGACTCGCAGCCGACACCGGCGGAGTCCGAGTACGTGGCTTCGAACATGCTCGCGTCGGCGCCGTGGCCGGTCACGTGGCACTCGAGGCACTCCTTGGCCTTCTGCGGATCCTTGATTCCCTTGGCGGCCGCGATCTCGAGACTCTTGGGGCTCGCGAGCACCGCGAAAGCCTGGGCGTGCTTCGACTCGGACCACTGCTTGAACTGCGCGCCCTTGGCGGCAGAGCTGTGGCACTTCTTGCAGTTCTTGACGCCGACGTAATGACCGACGACGGCAGGCGCTTCGCCTTCCTGCGCGGCGGTAAACGAGGCGGCGCAGACGGCGGCCATGACGACCAGGCCGACCCAGACACGTGCCTTCATGTGGTGGAACCCTCCTCTTCCTTGTGTATGACTCGACGCGCGGCTTCGAAACCCCACGTTCACCATCGAGCGGCCTTCCGGCCTCCCCCCAACGGGCGCACCTTATACGAGGGGGGCGCCACTTGGCGAGGGTCCGGAGGTCTACCTCCCCATCCGCTCGACTGATGTACGCACCCGGGCCATGACTTCATCCACCTCATCTGCACGGGTGTAGAAGTGGGGCGCCAGGCGCAGCCCCACGCCCGGGCGGTGGTCCAGCAACACGTCCTGGGCCAGCAGGTCGGCGCAAACCGCTGCGGCGTTGGGCAGATCGAGGCACACCGTGCCGCCGCGCCTCGCCTCCTCGAGCGGCGATCCCACCTTCCAGCCCCATTCGCGGGCCAGCTCCAACATGCGGGAGGTCAGCCGCAACGACTTTTCCCGTATGGCGGCGCCGCCGATCCCGGCCACCAGCTCGATGCCCGGGCGGGACGCCAGGTAGGCGGGAATGCTCGGCGTGCCGTTCCAGAACCGGCGTTCGCCCGCGTGCAGCCGGTGCGGGCCGTCGGTGTCGAACGCGAAGGGCTGCTCGTGACCGAACCAGCCGGTCACCGCAGGCGACAACGTGGGCGCGAGCTGCGGTCGCACGTACAGGTACGACGTGCCCGGCCCGCCGCACAGCCACTTGATCGAGCCGCCGGTCACCAGGTCGAGGTCGTCGCGCTTCACGTCCAGGTCGAGCACGCCGGCGCCCTGGTAGGCGTCCACCATGAGCAGCGCGCCCACTTCGCGCGCGCGCCGCGCGATGGCCGAAAGCTCCAGCACCTGCGCGGTGCGAAACAGCACCAGCGAGATCGCCACCACCGCCGTGCGCTCGTCGATCGCCGCGACGATGTCCTCTTCGATCATCCGGCGGCCGGCGCGCGCGGGCACGCGCACGACTTCGGCGCCCCGGCGGGCCAGTCCCTCGTACAGGTACAGCACCGAGGGGAAATCCTCCGCCGTGCACACCAGGCGCGGGCGCTCGGGGCGGAACGTCACGCAGGACAGCGCCACGTCCTGGGCGCTGGTCACGTTCGGATGCAGCGACACCGTGCCCTCGGCCCCGCCCAGGAGGCGCGCGATGGCGCCGGCCACCTGCGACGGCACGCCCATCCAGCGCTCTTCCCACGCGCGGATCCCGCGCTGGTCCCAGGTGTTCGCGTACTCGGCCAGCGACTCCGCCACGCCGGCCGGCATGGCGCCCAGCGTGTGCGACGCAAAGTGAAGCGTGCGCTCCACCGACGGAAAGTGGCGGCGGTACTCGAGCAGCGGATCGGCCGCGGAGCTCATGACCGGCCCGCTTCCGAGCGCTCGGCTTCGCGGACGCGCTGCAGCCCCTCGCTCACCAGGCGCGCGGCCTCGGCCGGCGTGTCGGCGACCTGCACGTACTGGAACAGGTGGTGCGGCACGAACTCGGGCCGGCGGTGCAGTTCGAGCCACTCCCGCCAGTGCGCTCCCATGAGCACGATCGGCGCGTAGGGCGGCCCGGACACTCCCACCACCGTCCACGCCAGGAACAGCTCGGTCAGCGTGCCGATGCTGCCGGTGACCACCACGAACGCGTCCGCGATCTGCATGAGGTGCTCGAGCCGGGCGAACAGCGACGGCGTGTGGATGCGCTCGTGTACCCACGAGTTGACCGGCCCGCGCTTCTCGAACATCTCCACGGTCACACCGATCACATGCCCGCCGGCCTCGTGCGCGCCGCGCGAGGCGGCCGCCATGGCGCCGTCGTAGCCGCCGGTCATGACGGCGAGGCGCGCGCGCGCCAGCTCCTCGCCGAGCTGGCGGATTTCGAGGTACGCGGGATCGTCCTCGCGCAGGATGCTGCTTCCGAAGACGGCGACGGTCGCGATCGGGCTGGACGTGTCCAAGGCTGGCCTCCGTGGGTCGTGGACTGCGGACGAGGAGGCACTGTGCCATAGACGGAAACGAAAAAGGGCACCCCGCCGACGCGACCGCGCGAACGCGATCCGGGGGACTCGCCGCCGGAGGGTGCCCAAACCAATTCTGCTTCGACTCTCGGGGCCAGTATGCCCGATACTGGTCTGGCTCCTAGAGCCAAATATCCTTAAAATCCCGGCACCACTTTCGATCCCCCCCCGGATCACCAGGGATTTCCCGATGCCTCGACGCCCGTCCATCTCCAGTTTTCGAGCGTTTTCGCTCGACCCCGCGTCCCCCGAGCCCCTGCACCGACAGCTCTACGACGAACTCCGGCGCGCCATCCTGGCCGGGCGCCTGACCTCGGGCTCGAGGCTGCCGGCCAGCCGCGAACTGGCCTCGGTCACCCGTGTCTCGCGCAACACCGTGCTGAGCGCCTACGACCAGCTGCTGGCCGAGGGCTACATCCAGAGCCGGGCGGGCTCCGGCACCTACGTGGCCGATGCGATCCCCGAGTCCCTGGTGCCGGAATCCGCTCCCGAGGCTCCGGTGTTGCAGCCCGGCTCCCGGCCGCGCACGCTGTCGAGGCGCGGGATGCGCATCGCCGAGACCGTGTTCGTGAAGCAGGAGCTGCAGCCGATCGCCAACGCGTTCCGTCCCGGGCTGCCGGCGCTCGACCACTTCCCCATGGACATCTGGCGGCGGCTGACCGACCGCCGGCTGCGCCGCGCCTCGGTGCGCATGCTCAGCTACGACGATCCGCAGGGCTACCTGCCGCTGCGCGAGGCGATCGCCACGCATCTGTCGGCCGCTCGCGGCGCGCGCTGCGGCCCCGAGCACATCCTGATCGTCAACGGTTCGCAACAGGCGATCGACGTGGTGACGCGCGTGCTGCTCGACGAGGGCGACTCGGCATGGATGGAGTCGCCGGGCTACTTCGCCGCGCGCGCGGCGTTCCGCGCCGCCGGTGTTCGCGTGGTGCCCGTGCCCGTGGACGAGGACGGCATGGACGTGGCCGAGGGCATCCGGCGCGCGCCCGATGCGCGCCTGGCCTACTGCACCCCTTCGCACCAGAACCCGCTCGGGGTCACGCTCAGCCTGCCGCGCCGCATGGCGCTCATGCAGTGGGCCGCCGCCAACGGCAGCTGGGTCATGGAAGACGACAACGCGAGCGAGTACCGCTTCGAAGGCCGTCCGCTGGCCGCGCTGCAGGGCATCGACACCAGCGGCCGCGTGCTGTACGCGGGCACGTTCAGCAAGGTGCTCTTCTCGTCGCTGCGGCTGGGCTACCTGGTCGCGCCGACGGACGTCGTGGGGGCGCTGGTGCGCGCTCGCGAACTGACCGACCGCCAGACGCCGGGCCTCGCCCAGGCGGTCGTGGCCGACTTCATGAACGAGGGCCACTTCGCGCGTCACATCCGCCGCATGCGCACGCTCTACGCCTCGCGCCTCGACGCGCTGCGCAGCGCGATCCGCGAGCATGCGAGCGACGTGCTGCAGATGCAGGAGAGCCAGGGCGGCATGAGCCGCGTGGTCCGGCTTCCCGCGGACGTGGACGACGCCCGCGCCGCCGCGCGCCTGCTGCGCTCCGGACTGCAGGCGCTGCCGCTGTCGGAGTACTCGATGGGCGAGCCCGTCCCGCCGGCGTTCGTGCTGGGCTTCACGGGCGTGGATGAGACCGAGATCGAGAGCGGCGTGCGCAAGATGGCCGAAACGCTGCGCGAGCACATCCGGGAATCGCGGCAGCCGTGAGCGAAGGCGCCGTCTGCGTGGGCGCCCCGGCCGCGCGCTGGGGCGAGGGCGACTCCGTGCGCTTCTCGATCACGCTGCACGGCGTGTCGCGGGATGCGTTCGCGGTGTGCTGGCACGGCGAGGTGCGCGCGTTCGTCAACAGCTGCCGCCACCAGTCGCGCCAGCTGGACTTCGGCGACGGGCACTTCTTCGACGAGGCGTTCGACGCGCTGGTGTGCTGCCACCACGGGGCGAGGTTCCACCCGCAGACCGGGGAATGCGTCGAAGGCCCCTGCAAAGGGGCCTTCCTGACGGCGCTCACACTCGTCGAGCGCGACGGCGCGCTCTGGGCTAGCCCTTCGGCGTATTCCGGTTCCGGATGACGCCGCCGTCGGTCACGTCCACGTAGCCGACGAGCCGGGCGGCGCGGCGCACCGCATCCCCGAGGTCCACCGACACCTTGTCCTTGGCGATCGTCCGCGCCAGCGCGGGCGACAACGCCAGCGGGTGACCGCGGTGTCCCTTGAAGCGCGGCACGAGCGCGTACGGGAACGCGGCCTTGGCGCCGCCGAACGACTCGACGGCCTCGGCCATCATGTCGGCCATCGCCGCGACGGTCTCGCCGCGCACCTCGGGATGATCCACCGGAAGCAGGAGGATGCTCGCCGGCTTCAGCCGCACCGCGGCGGCCAGGCCCACCTGCACGGAGGAGAACATGCCCTTCTTCCAGGCGGCGTTGGTCTCGAAGCGCAGCTCCAGGTCACGCGCGCCCTTGTCGCGCGCCGCGTGCAGCACGGGCGTGAGCGCGCCGGACTCGGCCAGCTCCGTGAACTCCTTCTCGACGGCCCTGCTCACGACCGTGGCGTTGCTGCCGAGCACCACGATCACCACGTCGCACGCGGCCCACAGCGCTCGCGTGCCGTGCGCGAGGAACGACTGCCCCTTCCACTTCACGAGCGGCTTGGGGCTCTTCATCCGGGTCGAGGCGCCCGCAGCCAGCAACACACCAACGTTCATGCTTCGCTCCCTTCGGTGGACGACGTCTCCGCCGTCGCGCTCGCCGGACGATGGCGCGAGCGGGCGGCTTCCAACCAGCCTTTTTCGGGCTCTCCCCCGCGGCGGACGGCCACGAGTTCGGCCAGAACACTGACGGCGATCTCCTCGGGCGTCTGCGCGTGGATCGCCAGTCCGAGCGGCGTGCGCAGCCGCGCGACCTGCTCTTCGGTGAACCCGCGCGCGCGCAGGCGCAGCGCGAACTTCTTCTGCTTGCCCAGGCTGCCGATCATGCCGGTGAACCGCAGCGGCTTGCGCAGCAGCTCCTGCACGATGCGCTGGTCCAGGTCGTGGTCGTGCGTGACCACGATCGCGTAGTCGCCCTCCGTCGTCTCGAGCGCGCGCGCCGCGTCGGCGGGATCCTGGCAGCGCACGGCGGCGCCCGGAAAGCGCGCCGCGGTGGCCCATTCGTCGCGCCCGTCGAACACGGTGACGGCAAAGCCCACGCCGGTCGCGAGCGCCGCGATGGGGCGCGCCACGTAACCGGCGCCGAACAGGAACAGCCGCGGCGGGGATTCGAGCGTCTCGATGTGAATGACCATCTCGCCGCCGCAGCACATGCCCAGGTCCTGCGTGAGCTGCTTGCGCACGGTGACCGAACCGCCGCCCGATTCCAAAAGCGCGCACGCCTCGCGCAGCGCCTCGTGCTCGATCGCTCCCCCGCCGATGGTGCCGGCGGTGCCGCCGCCCTCGGCCAGCAGCATGCGCGTGCCCGCCTTCTGCGGAGTGAACCCGCGCGAATCCACCACCGTGAGCATGGCCAGGCGCCGGCCTTCCGCGCGCCAGCGCGCGACCATCTCCCACACGTCGGGCTGGCGGGCGTCGCCGAATGCCGCCAGCGCGGCTTCGGTGTGCGCTCGAGGGTCGGGCGGGTGCGCGCCGGAATCGCTCACGCCGCTCCCCCGAAAGCATCGCCCAGCGCGCGGCGCACGAACACGGGCACCATGTCGCGGCGCCAGTCGGCGTCGTACGGCACGTTGATGAGCGGATGGCACTGCTTGTGCGCGGCCACGGCGATCGCATCGGCCAGCGCGGGCGAAAGCGCCTGCCCGGCGGCGAGCGCGTCGAGCCCGCCGATCACGCGCGGCTTGGCGCCCAGCGCGCTCACGACCACGCGC
This sequence comes from Candidatus Eiseniibacteriota bacterium, assembly GCA_020849095.1. Lineage (GTDB taxonomy): Bacteria > Eisenbacteria > RBG-16-71-46 > RBG-16-71-46 > RBG-16-71-46 > CAIXRL01. Next base: position 944 of record JADLGX010000221.1, on the reverse strand, counting down.
AGCGATTCGATGCGCTCGCGCGTTCCGCGCGCGCCCACCGCAACGCCCAGCATGGGAAAGTCGATCGCGGCGCGCGGGCGCAGCTTGCGGTACGCGGTGCTCAGCCCGTGCGATGCCTCGGGCACGATCACGCGCGTGACCATCTCGCCGCTCTGGAGCACGTTGTTGTGCACGCCGTCGCCCACGAAGAAGTCGTCTACGGATTGGCGGCGCCGGCCCTCCGGGCCGGCAATCTCCACCTCGGCGCCAACTGCGATCCACACCGGCGCCACATCGGAGGAGTGCGCGGCGACACAGCGCTTGCCCTGCGGCACCACATGGCAGCGCACGCCGTCCTTCTTGAGGCAGAAGCCCAGCGCCTCGCGCCAGAAGAAGGTCTGGTTGTAGTAGGTGCAGCGCGTGTCCAGGCACAGGTTGCCGCCCACGGTGCCCATGTTGCGGATCTGCGGCGAGGCCACCAGCGACGCGGCCTGCGCCACGCCGGCGAAGTGCTCGCGCACGTGCGGGTGGGCGGAAAGCGCGCTCAGAGTGGTGAGCGCGCCCACCACCAGCGCGCCATCCTCGATCCGGATGCCGCGCAGCTCGGCAATGCCGCCCAGGCTGACGATGCGCCGGGGCTCGTGCAGGCGGTGCTTGAGGTTGGGCACCGCGTCGGTGCCGCCGGCCACCATCAGGCACTCGCCCGGATGCGCGGCCAGTTCGGCGAGCGCCTCGTGGACGGTGGCGGGTCGCGACCACGTGAAGTGCGGCAGGGTCAGCATGTCAGCGCCCTCCCGGCTTGCTTGCGGCGACCTGGGCGCGGGCGCCCTCCCACCGCTCGCGCGCGCCGCCGGCGCGCAGCAGCCGCGACACCGAGGGCGGGTCGAACGGCAGCGCGTCGCAGCGCACTCCGAGCGCGTCGTAGATGGCGTTGGCGATGGCCGGAATGCTGGGATGCAGCGGAC
>JADLGX010000220.1 GCA_020849095.1 Candidatus Eiseniibacteriota bacterium | reverse complement strand
TGGAAGTGGTTCGTGGACATCCTCGTGGGCGGCGTGATCGGCGTGGGCTTCTACTTCAAGTACTCGGGGCGGGTCTGGTGCCGGTTCGCCTGCCCGCTCGCAGCGCTCATGCACGTGTACGCGCGGTTCAGCCGCTTCGCGATCGTGCCCGAGAAGAAGAAGTGCATCTCGTGCAACGTCTGCACCAGCGTCTGTCACCAGGGCATCGACGTGATGAGCTTTGCCAACAAGGGACTGCCCATGCAGGACCCCGAGTGCGTTCGCTGCTCGGCGTGCGTGCACTCCTGCCCCACCGGCGTGCTGCAGTTCGGCGAGGTCGGGCGCGACGGCACGCTCGTGACACTCGATTCGCTGCTCGCCTCACCCGTGCGGGCGCGGGAACGCGTGTAACAATCCCGGCCCACCGGGCACCCACCAGTAGAGCGGACGCTCGAGATGAGCGAATCCCGCGCAGCCCACATCTCTACTGGAGGAATCGTTCATGCGTCGTATCGCCCTGCTCGCCACCGCCGTCCTTTTCGCCCTGTCCGCCGGTTCGGCGTTCGCCGCCAAGCCCGTGAAGCACTCGAAGGCCGCGATCGGCGGCTACTGTCCTGTCGCGTATGTCGAGATGAACAAGGCGGTCAAGGGAGATCCCGCGCATGCGGTCACGTCCGCGGGCCGCACCTACCTCTTCGTGAACGCCGACGCGAAGAAGATGTACGTGGCGAACCCGGCCCAGTTCGGCATCGGCTACGACAGCTGGTGCGCGACGGCGATGGCCATGGGACAGAAGGTCAAGAGCGACCCCACGCTGTTCACGGTGCACGCCGGAAGGACGTACCTCTTCTCCACCGCCGACGCCAAGAAGGCATTCGATGGCGATCCGGCCGGATTCGTGACGAAGGCCGACGGGCAGTGGGCCACCCTGATGAGGAAGTAGTCGTCTCTCCATCGGTCCGCGCGGGACGGAATGGCTTCGGCCGCTCCGTCCCGTGAGCATTCCGGGCCGTTCAGTAATTGTCAGAGTGCGAATCGTTTCGGGCCGGGGTGCCTCTGAAGAGTGGGCCGCAAACCCAGAGCTTCCGAGAGCACCCCATGCCTTCTCGATTCCGATTTCCCGGGTGGCCGCTGGCCGCCACGATATTCGCCCTGTCGTCGCTGACCGTCGCGTTTCCCCCGCCCGCCGCAGCGGAGCCTTCGCACCCGCTGCTCGAGCGCGCCGGGCTGGAAGCTCGCGAGTTTTCCGACGAGCTGCCGCCCGCGCTGCGCGAGCACTACTTCTACAAAGGGCTGCCGTACGGCAGTGACGCGCTCGTGCACCCGGCGCGCCTCGTCCTGAACGGCGGGTTCGGGATCCTCCAGTTCGACGATCACGAAAACCGGCTCGGCCGACTGCGCTACGCGAACGGCGCGCGGCGCGTGTGGGCGGAGCTCAGCCGGCCGGGCGACGCGATCGCGGTCGCCGGCTGGAACGACTTCATCCGCCGCGAGCTGCTCCCCGTGAGCACGTCGCGCGCGGGGGCGCAGTACTGGCCCAACTACACGCTGCACCTGGTCGGTGGCGGCATGAGCCACCGCATGATGACCGAGTGGTTCGAGGCGCAGGGCTCGGAGCATGCCGCGCGCGATGCCGGCCTCACGCTGACCGCGTACCATCTGCTCAACGAGGTCGTCGAGGCGGAGGGCCGCACCTCTCCGTCCACCGATGCCATCGCGGACGTGCTGGTGTTCGACCCCGTCGGCGTGGCGCTGTTCTCACGCCCGGCCGTCGCGTGGTTCTTCGGCGAGAAGCTGAACATGCGCGACTGGTCGTCGCAGCCGGCGATCGATCCCGCAACCGGTGCAATCGAGAACCAGGGCCAGAACTTCTCGATCAAGGTGCCGCTCCCCGGCACGGAGCGCTGGAGCGCGCTCTACTACTTCGGCAACCATGGCGAACTGGGGCTCACCTACACCCGGCCGAACGGCTCGGCGTTCTCGCTCGGCGGCGGCCTGCGGGCCAAGAGCCTCGTGGAGCTCGGCGCTGGATCGCAGACGGCGACGCTCGTACCTTCGTACGGCTTCTTCTACGACCGCAACGGTTCGCTGATGCTCTCGGTGACCGCAGCGAACACGTCGCGCTACCGGCTGCGGATCAACGCCTACCCCGGGCTCGTCCGGGTGCGCGGCTGGACCACCGGCCTGTTCCTGCTGGCCGGCCGCGACGGGGAGACGTTGTTCGGGCTGCACGCGGTTTCGCTGCCGCTGGGGCTGGCCGCGCGGTTCTGACGGGCCTGCGCCGGTCCGAAGAGCGGTCATGAGCCGACTTTCTCATTGCGGCCGGCGGGCCCGCCTCGTCAAACTCGGGTGCGCGCAGCATTCCCCCGAGCGCGATCGATCCCCGGCCGCCCGGTGGTGACCCCTCCGACGTGGCCTCTCGCCCGCCGCAACGGGAGACCACCATGCTCCGCTCGCACCGCGCCCTCCGGCGTGCCCTGATCGCATTGCTGCTCGCCGCCGCCGCCACGGCCACCCGCGCCACCGCGCAGACGCGCGATCCCTCGCTCTGGCACACCGACGGCATCGTCTACGCCATGCAGCGGTCCGGCTCGACGCTGTATCTGGGCGGCACGTTCACTCATCTGCTGCCGCACACGGGAACCGCCGCGGTGCTGGATGCCGCGGGAGGAGCGCAGAAGCCGTTCCCGCGCATCAAGGGCACCGTGTATGCGACGGCCCCGGACGGTTCGGGCGGCTGGTACGTGGGTGGCGAATACATGGAAGTCGAAGGTGCGCCCTATCCGGGCCTGATCCACGTGCTCGCCAGCGGCGCCCTGGACCCGGCCGTGCAGCTGCCTGCGGGCGCGGTCTACTCGCTGCTCGCGAGCGGAACGACGCTGTACGTCGGTGGGTTCTTCGACGAGATGGGCGGGGCCACGCGTCACAACCTCGCCGCCCTCGACCTCACCAGTGGCCTCGCGACATCGTGGGACCCGTCACCGGATGGCGCGATCAAGTGCATGGCGCTCTCGGGTTCGACGCTCTACGTGGGCGGCTTCTTCGCCAACATCGCCGGCGTTCCGCGCGTGAACGCGGCCGCGTTGAATACGGCCACCGGCTCGGCCACCGCCTGGGCTCCCGCGCCCGATGCCGAACTTCGCGCCATCGCCGTGAACGGCGCGACGATCTACCTGGGCGGTTCGTTCACCCACCTGGGCCTGAGCGCGCGCAACTACATCGGAGCGGTGGACGCCACGAGCGGATCCGTGGCGCCGTGGACGTCCGAGGCGAACTCCGCC
>JADLGX010000219.1 GCA_020849095.1 Candidatus Eiseniibacteriota bacterium | reverse complement strand
GCTCATCGTGGGGCCGCACGTGTCCATTCCGCTGCTCGCGGACTCGGCCACGGTGCACACGCTGTCCGAGCTGGGCGTCATCCTGCTCATGTTCTCGCTCGGGCTCGAGTTCTCGCTCGGCCGGCTGTTCAAGGGCGGGTGGCCCGTGCTCATCGTGGCCGTGCTCGAGACCACGCTCATGCTCGGGCTGGGCTACACCGCGGCGCGGCTGTTCGGCTGGACGATGCTGCAGGGCATCTTCGCCGGCGGCGTGGTCGCGATCTCCTCCACCACGATCATCCTGAAGGCGTTCGCGGACGCGGGCGTCAAGGGACGCGTGTCCGAGCTCGTGTTCGGCGTGCTGATCGTCGAGGACATTCTCGCCATCCTGCTGCTCGCCATTCTCACGCCGGTCGCCGCCAGCGGCACGCTGTCGGCCGCCCCCGTGGGCGAAACGATCGTGCGGCTCGCCGCGTTCCTGGTGGGGCTGCTCGTGATCGGCATGCTGGTCGTGCCGCGCCTGATGCGCTTCGTGGTGCGCCTCGAGCGCCCCGAGACCACGCTGGTGGCCAGCATCGGCATCTGCTTCGCCACCGCGTTGCTCGCGCGCGAGATCGGCTACTCCGTGGCGCTCGGCGCGTTCCTGGCGGGCTCGTTCGTGGAGGCCTCGGGCGAAGGGCACCGCGTGACCCGGCTGGTCGAGCCGGTGCGCGACATGTTCGTGGCCGTGTTCTTCGTGTCGGTGGGCATGCTGCTCGAACCGTCACGCGTCGCGCACCAGTGGCCGGCCGTGCTGGCGTTCACGCTGCTCGTCATGCTGGGCAAGTTCGGCGCGGTGTCCGTGAGCACTTTCCTGACCGGCGCCGGCACGCGCACCGCCGTGCAGGCGGGCATGAGCATGGCGCAGATCGGCGAGTTCTCGTACATCCTGGCCGGAGTCGGGCTGGCCTCCGGCGCCATGCCGCCCGACTTTTCGCCCATCGTGGTGGCGGTGTCGGCCATCACCGCGCTCTCGACGCCGTGGTTCGTGCGCGTGGCCGAGCCCGTGGCGTCGGCGATCGACCGCAACCTGCCGCACCCGCTGCAGACCTTCGCCACGCTGCACGCCACGTGGATCGAGAACCTGCGCAACCGGCCCGAAACGTCGGCGGACCGCGAGCGCCTGCAGCGCACGCTGCGCGTGCTGGCGATGGACGCCGCCGTCGTCGCGGCCGTGACCATCGGCGCCAGCGTGCTGGGTGACAGCGCCGCCGCGCTGCTGGCGGCGCGCACGGCCGTCGCGCCGGACATGGCGAGCTGGGCGGTGATGGCGGCGGCGGTGCTGCTGGCCGTGCCGTTCCTGGCCGGCATATTCCGCACCGGCCGCGCGCTGGGACTGCTGCTGTCGCACCGCTCGTTTCCCGATCCCGCGCCGGGCCGGCTCGACCTGGCGGCGGCGCCGCGAAAGGGTCTGGTGGTGGCGATCCAGATGACGGCCGTGCTGGCCGTGGGCGCGCCGCTCGTGGCGGTCACGCTGCCGTTCCTGCCGCCGCTCGCGGGGCTGGTGCTGTTCGCGCTCGCGCTGGTCGTCATGGGCGTGGCGGTGCTGCGCACGGCGTACGACCTGCAGGGCCACGTGCGCGCCGCGGCCGAGGTGGTGGTGGACGCGATTGGGCGGCACGCGCGCCAGGACGGCCCGGGCGGCGGCGAACGCGCGCTGCACCGCGCGCACTTGGTGCTGCCGGGGCTCGGCGATCCCGTGTCCGTCGCGCTCGAGCCGCAGCACCACGCGGTGGGAAGGACGCTTGCCCAGCTGGAGCTGCGCGGACGCACGGGTGCCAGCATTCTCGCCATCTCGCGCGGCGACGACATGGTGCTGGTGCCCGACGGGCATTCGCAGCTGCTCGCGGGCGACGTCGTCGCGCTGGCGGGCACGACTGACGCGATCGCCTCGGCGCGCGCGCTGCTCGAGCGGGGCGCGCAGGACTGAAGCCGCGCCGGTGAAAACGAACGTCCGCGCGAATGCGGGCGTGGAGCCCGCTTCCGCGCGGACGATGCGCCGCGGATCGGTGGCGAGGTTACTCGACGCCGGTCCCGGACAGCGGCACGTTCACGTACACGCTGGGAATGTTGCTGAGGAAGCTGCAGGTCGTGTTGTACTGGCCGGCGGCGCGCGGAGCGAACGCCACGCTGACGCGACGCGACTGCCCCGGGGCGAGCGTGAACGACGTGGCGCCACAGGAGTACGGAGCCTTGGTCTTCACCGAGACGATCGTGATCGAGCCCACTCCCGTGTTGGTCACGACCAGGTCCGCGGAGGCGAGCGCGTTCACCGGCACGCTGCCGAAGTCGTGCGAGGCCGGGGTGACGGTGAAGGTGGGCATCGGGAGTTCGTCGGCGCGCGCGACGCCGCCCGAGAATCCGACGAGCATCATGAGCAGTCCGAGAGCCATCGCCAGCTTCTTCATCGGGGTTCTCCTGGATCGAAGGGTGTCCGCGGAACCGGATCGCCGCAGGGCCATTGCCGCCCGCCTGCGGACCGAGCCGGTGCCCGGCGCGCCCGTCCGGGTTTCTTGCCGGACGCGCACGCTGCAACGACAGCGCACCGGGCGATCTTCAAGGCGCGATCTCGACGACGGCCTTCGCGGGCTCCGGAGAGAAAAAAACACGCGCCCGCGAAATCCTTTCTTGAAAGCCACCCGCCCGAATGTCGAGTCTATGGGCCGACATGTCGGAAGCACGCGGTCGGCGGTCCTTCGACTCGTATCCGCACGCTGGGGAGGAAAGATGATTCGGTCGCGATTCCACGCTGGAATGGTCCTCGCCGTCCTGCTGCTCGCGGGCTGTGGCAAGGACATCGGTCCCGTCACGCAGATCGCCGCGCCGGATCCCGGCCGCGACGTGGTCGCGCCGGCCGCGGGCGCGCTGATCGACGCATCGGGAGACGCCGAGCTCTTTCCCGTCGAACCGCCCGAGGGGAAGCTCCCCATCGAGTACGAGGAGATCTCCGGAACGCTGGCGCCGGGCTCGGGTGGCGCCATGGGGCAGAACCTGAGGACGTGGGACAAGAACAGCTGGTTCGGTCTCGTCGTCCCCCCGACGTCGGTGGATCCGATGGGAGAGGCGATCCACTTCAAGATGCGCATCCCGACCAAGGCCTCGTACCTGACCCACCCCGAGCTTCAGGGCAGGCTCATCATCAGCATGGAGCCCGACATGACCAGCTTCCTCGGGCCGATCACGCTGATGGGAACGTGGATGCCCTGGGAAGGCGTGCCTCCGGACAGCGTCTACTTCTACTCGGGTGGCGAGATCGGCGTCGCGACCGTCACTCAGGTGAGTTCCAACCGCTACCAGGTGACGTTCCAAGTGAACCACTTCTCGGACTGGGAGCTGGGGCCGGAGCCGCGCAAGCGCTGACGGCGGATCGCCGGAGCGCGGGCCGCTACTCGATGTTGGCCTGGTAGGAAGCCCAGTCGTACGAGCGGGTGCGTCCCGGCCCGGAGTCTCGGGCTTCCAGCTGCGCCAGTCGCAGGGCGCCTTCGATGCTGGCGCCGCCGAGCCAGTGCGCGTAGAAGCGCGTGGCGAAGAGCCGCGCGGGTTCGTCCTCGATGCGGGCGGTGGGAGCGATCACGCAGCGCGCCCCCGCCGCGAGGAAGCTGCGGACCAGGCCGGCGTGCGCGGGGCCCGCGCCGCGCCGCCCGCCTTCGCCGGCCTCACAACAGGAGAGGTAGACCAGCTCCGCGCGGAGCTCGAGATCCCCGATCTGGGCCGCGGTGAGCGGAGCGTTTCCGGTGCCCGCCAGCAGCAGCGACGTCCGGTCGGAGAAACCCTGGTACACCAGAGCGTGGCTGGAGACATGGATCACATCGAACAGCGACATCTCACCGGCGGTGAACGCACGCCGGTCGGCAGCCGATCCGGTCCGCAGCGTCGAGAGCTCCGCCGGCCACAGTGCGCGGACTTCGCGCGCTTCGCGCTCGGCGTGGCGGAGTGGAGCCAGTCCCGTTTCGCGACCTCCCGGGCTGCCGTCCACGCCCACCGCGAGCAGGCGCCTCGCGCCGGCGCGCGCCGGCCGGGCGTCCTCGCTCGCGAACACCGGCGCGTGGGCGAGCACGATGGCACCGCGATCGATCCATTGCCGCCCGCTCGCGCCGCCTCCCGGGAGCGCCGCCCACGGGACCGAAAAGAGTGGCCCGTCGGGAACGATCGTCAGCGTGCCGCCGTTCGGCCAGTCGCGGACACCTCCTCCGAGCGCGCCCGCGAGCGCGTCGAGTTCGGCCTGCACGGGCTCTCGGCCGGCCTGTCGCAGGTCGGCGAGCACGGGGGACAGTGCACGGACGAGCGAACTCTCGCCGGGAAGGCGCAACAGCGACACGCGGCCTTCCGAGAACTCCCAGCGGTACGAACGCTCGGACCCCACGAAGAACACGAGCTGGGGCTCGGCGAGCCGGCGATGATCGCGGCGCAGCGCCCGTTCCCAGCCGGGCAGCAGGCTCTCGGCTTCCTCGAGCGCGCGCAGGACGGCCGCACGGTCGGTCAGCTCGCGAGCGGAATCCGGGAGCGCGATCGCGAGCAGGGCTTCGGCGAGCTCGCGCCGCGGGCTCTCGTCCAGCAGGATCCCGCTCGGCGCAGTCGTGCCCGCGCGCGCGAGAGAGAGACGTTCCCGAGCGATCCCGTAGGCGCGCCTCGCCTCGTCGCGCCGTCCCAGCCCGGCGAGCGCGCGCCCCGACTCCAGTTCGAGCCGGATGAGCAGATCGGGCGGCGACTCCGGGTGACAGAGTTTGCGGGCGCGGTCGAGCTCGTCGAGTGCCGAGGCGAAGCGCCCCTGGCGCGATTCGGCCATGGCGCCCAGCAGGAGTCCGGTGAGTTGCGTGCGGTAGCGGCCGCCGAACGCCGCCCCTGCCCCGGCCGCGATCGTCCCCTTGGCGTCGGGATAGCGCCCAGCGTCGATCTGGGTCGCCGCCAGCGCGAGCCTGCTCTGCACCTCCTGGTCACGGTCCCCGCGCTCGAGGCCCAGGTTCATCCCCTCGCGGAACGCCTCTTCCGCCGTGGCGAGATCCCCGCGCAGTCGGGCGAGTTCGCCACGCGCGCGCGTCCACTCCCAGCGACGCCTGGGATCCGGCCGGCGTTCGAGTGCGACGGCGGCACGCTCCAGAGCCTCGGCGGCGCGGCCGTACAGTCCCTGCATCGCGAAGTACCGGGCACTGGCGAGCTCGAGATCGCAGAGCTCGTTCCGGTCGCCGTAGCTGGTGCCGAGCCGGCCGCGCAGCGAGTCGAGCTCGGCGATCGAGCGGTACGCCCGCTCGAACCGCCCGCTCTCGGTGGCCTGCCGGATGATCTGCAGATGCAGTTCCGCCAGCGAGACGACCGGGGAGAACCGGGGCTGCAGCCTCGCGGCCACTGCATGGAGCGAGTCCACCTTGGCGAAGTCGCCCACGCGTGCGTAGTAGTCGGCCAGGAAGAGCGGAAAGCGCGCCTTGTTCGCCGGGTTCGCGTAGGCGTCGATCCAGGGCGCTGCGCGGAACAGGTGCGCGCGAGAGGAATCGAGGTTGCCCAGTTCGAGATGGCGGCTGGCGAGGTTCGCCATGATGCGCGGCACGGACAGCGAGTCTTGATCGGCGAGCGCGATGGAGAGACTCCACTGGTAGAGAGCGATCGCTCCTTCATGGTCGCCGAACCCGGTCGTGGCAATGCCGCTCTTGACCAGGCTTTCCGCGGCGAGGCCCGCGAGTCCATGGGCGAGGGCCGAGTCGACGCACGAGCCATACAGCCCCAGCGCCGCCCGATATTCGCCGCGCGCGGCGAGCGCCTCGGCTCGTTCGAGCGAGGCCAGCGGCACCAGGTAGGCGTTGCCGGCCCGGCGTGCCGCGGCTCGCGCCAGCGCCTCCGCCATGGCTGCAGCATGCAGCGCGTCGTCCAGATGATCGCCGTACTTGAGGGCGCGCACCGCCTGCAGCCACGCCTCCAGCTCCAGCCGCCATCCGCCCAGCGCCCGCGCCTCGCTCAGCGCGTCGATCGCCAGTTGCGCCGCTTCTTCGGCCCGTCCCTCGAGGCGGGCCTGGCGGGACATGCGCAGCGCCGCCCAGACCCGCGGCCAGGGCGCCAGGCTGTCGCGCGCCGCGAAGGCGCGAGCGAATCCCGAGCCGTCGGTGGGGCCGGCCGAGCGTTTCCATTCGCGCAGGAGCGCGCCCAGCGCCGACGCCGAGTCGGGAAAGCCCGGGTGCTCGAACAGGGCGTCGAACCGGCGCACGTCCACGAGCCGGTTGCGATGGAAGGCCGCGAGTTCGGGCCACAACGGGTTCGCGAAATCCGCGCTCCAGAGCGCGTACAGGCTGTCGGAGGCCGTCGCGCGCTGGCCCGCACGGTTGAACATCTCGGTCAGGGCGTCGAACCGTTCGAGATCGCGCCGCACGCGCTCGTCGCCGCCGTCCGCCGAACCGAGCGAGCGGCGCGAGCCTTCGATGGCCGGCCGCAACTCCGCCGAGAGCGGCACGCCGGCAAGCCCGTCGTCCGCCGGGCGCGAGGTGCAGGCCGAAACGACTCCCAACAGGAGCGCTGCAATGGTGAGAGTCCATCGAGTCCGCGGGCGCGGCGTCGAAGTCATCGCGTGGTTCCTCGGCATGCACTAACGTCGCCCCTGTACTCTGTCGCTGCGGAAGATAGGTCGTGAAGGCGTGATCGACAAAGCACGGGAGCCCCTTCGTCCATTGAACTCGGATCCGCTCGATCAGAACATCGCCTCCTATATCGCGGGCGACGACCCGGCCGGGGCGCGGATCTGCCGGGGTCTCGAGCCGGCCATCCGCACCGAAGTGCGCCGGTTCTTTCGGGCGTCCGACACGGACTACGACGACATCGTGCAGGACACGCTGCTCCACCTGCTCGCCTACCTGCGCCGGACCGGGCGGGGGCCGGACCGGCCGATCGCCTTCGCCGTCACCATGGCCGGCAATCGCTGCCGGAACCTGTACCGGTGGCGCCAGCGCCGCCCCACCGTCGAGCTGGACCAGGCGACCGCCTGGATCACCGATGAAGGCGACGATCCACTCGAGCGACTCGCGGCGAGCGAGCAGGAGGGGCTCATCCGGACCGCGCTCTCGCGAATGCCGGCGGCCTGTCGCGAGCTGCTGCTCGCCATCTACTCGGACGAGCGCCCGATGGAGGAGTTGCAGCGCGAAGCCGGGCTGGGAACCGTCCAGGGAATCCACTATCGAAAGTACGCCTGCCTCAAGAAGCTCGGGCAGCTCTTGAACGAGAGCCTGTTCGGCGGTCAAGAGAACGGGAAGCGATGAAGTTCACGGCAGGAAAATCCCTCGCCGGGGGGGGAAATGAACGAGCCATCGGATACGCCGTACGAGTGCATCGATCCGGAAATCGGGGCGCAGATTGGCCAGCTGGAGCGGCCCGATCTCGACCCCGCGGTTCGCGCCACGCTCGAAGCCCATGTTTCGGTCTGCCACCATTGTCACGAGCTGCTGCGCCGCAACGCGACGCTGGCGACGCTGGCGCGCGAGGGGCGGCTGGCCGCGGCCCCCGGCCCCGGCCCGGTGCTCGTCACGCGCGCCGTGCGGCCCGCGTCCGCGCGCAACTCGTGGCTGGCCGGACTGGCGTTCGCGGCTTCGCTGTCCGCCGTGTTCGCGCTTCCTCCGCGATCCGTCACCGACGGCGCCGTGACGCGTGGCGCCGCGGACGCGCGGTTCCTTCGTCCGGTCGAGGGAGAGGTGCTCGCTTCGCGCCGTCCCACTCTTCGCTGGACTGCGATTCCCGGCGCGACCCGGTATCACGTCGAGCTTCGGGACCCTGCGGGGCGTGCGGTGTGGAGCGGAGAGAGCACATCGCCTTCGATTCGCCTTCCCGAGCCCTCGCCATTGGCGCGCGGCGGCGAATATCGCGCGCTGCTCTCGGTGCAGCCCGCGGACCTGTTGCCGCCGGGAGAGCCGAGCGTGCGCTTTCGAAGCGGCACTCCGGGCGACATGGCGGCACATCGGTTGCGCTGGGCGCATCCGGCGCTGCAGGGTCTGGTGCTGTTGTCGCTGGCCGGGCTGATCGTGACGGCGATTCCGCGCCGTCGCGCCTGAAGACGCCGACCGCGCCGCGAAAAAAAACTTCGCACGCCACAACATCCGGCGGACCAACGCGCTGACCACGTTATCCACAGCGCGTCGCGCGAACCGTCGCGACAATTGACTGGCCCGTTCGCGCGCTCCGCGCGAACATCCCGTTGCGCCCATCCGCACCCGCGCGCACCGGCACGCCCACCACACCTCACGACATCGCATCTCCCCCGAAGGAGGCCGTCCCCATGGTCGCCCTCGATCGCCTTCCGACCCCCGCGGAGATGATCGCGCACCTCGACCGGCACGTGGCCGGGCAGGAGCGCGCCAAGCGGCTGCTCGCCGCTGCCGTCTATCGTCACTACCTCGGCCTCGCGTACCGCGACCTTCCGGATTCCAAGGGGCGCGACCTGGGCCGTCAGCACGTGCTGCTGCTCGGCCCCACGGGCTGCGGCAAGACCTTCCTCGTGCGCACGCTGGCCGCGCACCTGGGCGTGCCGGTGGCCATGGTGGCCGCCACGTCGCTCGTCGAGACGGGCTACGTGGGCGACCACGTGGATTCCGTGCTCGCCGCGCTGTACCAGCTCGCGGGCGGCGACGTGGCGCGCGCCGAGCGCGGCATCGTGTTCCTGGACGAGTTCGACAAGCTGCGCCGCGTCGTGGGGCACGGCCGCGACGTGTCGGGTGAAGGGGTGCAGAACGCGCTCCTCGCCCTGCTCGACGGCGGGCCGGTGCGGTTCAAGGTGCGCGAGCAGGTGCTCACCCTGGACACCTCGCGCATCCTGTTCGTGTGCACGGGCGCGTTCGCCGACCTGCCCGAGGCCGTGCGCCGCAGGCTGGCCAAGCGCGCGCCGCTGGGCTTCGGCGGCGGCGAGGGCGCCGCGCCGCGCATGGCGGACGCCGACGCGCTGGCCGCGGTCACCACGCAGGACCTGATCGAGTACGGGTTCATTCCCGAGCTCATGGGGCGATTCGCCACCATCGCGCCGCTGCACCCGCTCGCCAAGAGCGACCTCGCGCACATCCTGGGCGGGGTCGAGGATTCGGCGCTGTCGCGCGAGGTGCGCCAGTTCGCGCTGCACGGCGTGCGGCTGGAAGTGGCGGACGACGCGCGCGAGGCGCTGGCCGAACGCGCGATGGGGGCGGGCACCGGCGCGCGCGGGCTGGCCAGCCTGCTGCGCGGCGCGCTCGACGAGGTGTCGTGGCGCCTGCCCGACCTGGCGGCCGAGGGCGTCTCGCTCGTGAGCATGAACCGCGAATCCGCGCTGGGCGAGGAACCACTCACGATGGTGCGGGGCGAGGCCGTCGCGCCGGACGGCGCGCCGGCGGCGGAAGACCTGCGCGTGGGCGCGCTGCAGGCGCCTGCGCCCTCGGAGGTGCGCGCGTCCCGCCTGATGGAGGAGATCACGCGGCTCGACCACGGCGCGCTCGCCGCGCGCGTGCGCCAGCTGTACGAGGACAACGGCCGGGACCGGCTCACGGGAGAGGGACTGACCGCGTGGCAGGAGCTGGAGTCGCGCGAGGCGCCCACGACGCTCGTCTGGGTGCTCGAGGAAATGAAGGGCTCCCGCGTGGACCTGCCGCTGTTCGCCGAGGCGCTGCAGCAGGCGGACACCACGCGCCTGTCGGCGGTGCTGCACTTCGCCAGCTACCTGCGCGAGCGCCGCAAGCACGAGCGCGGGCGCGACCAGAAGCGCCCGCGTCCGCCGCGGCGCCACGCCGGGGAAAACGAGACGCTGCCGCTCGAGCTGTGAGCGGAGGGTCGCATCACTCTTCTGTAGTCGGACACCGACACGAGAGGCTAACCTGCCGGGCCATCCACCTTCCCCGCCCGGAGGAGCCTTGAGCATCGGTCCCGGCACCAAGATTGGTCCCTACGACATCGTCGGCCCGCTCGGCGCCGGCGGCATGGGCGAAGTCTGGCGCGGCCGCGATTCGCGGCTGGGCCGCGACGTGGCGATCAAGGTGCTGCCGGCCGCGCTCGCGGGCGATCCCGAACGCCGCGCTCGCTTCGAGCGCGAGTGCCGGCTGCTCGCCTCGCTCAGTCATCCGCACATCGCGTCCGTGCTCGGGCTCGAGGACGCGGGCGGCGCTCCCGCGCTCGTGATGGAGCTGGTCGAGGGGCTCACGCTGGCGGACCGCCTCCACAGGGACGGCGCCATCGAGCTGGGCGAGACGCTGGCGCTGGCGCGCCAGATCGCCGAGGCGGTCGAGTTCGCGCACGAGAGGGGCATCGTGCACCGCGACCTCAAGCCCGGGAACATCAAGCTCACGTCCGGCGGCGACGTGAAGGTGCTCGACTTCGGCCTGGCCAAGGCGCTCGCGATCGACGAGATGTCGCCGGGCTCGTCGCAGATCACGCAGTCGCCCACCATGAGCGTGGGCACGCAGGCCGGCGTGCTGCTGGGCACCGCGGCGTACATGGCGCCCGAGCAGGCGCGCGGCAAGGCGGTGGACCGCCGCGCCGACATCTGGGCGTTCGGCGTGGTGCTGTACGAGATGCTCACGGGTCGCCAGATGTTCACGGGCGAGACGGTGAGCGACACCATCGCGCGCATCCTCGAGCGCCAGCCGGACTGGAGCGCGCTGCCCGCGCGCACTCCGGCGCGCGTGCGCGAACTGCTGCGCCGCTGCCTGGACAAGGACGCGCGCCAGCGCCTGCGCGACATCGGCGATGCGCGGCTCGAACTGGACGCGGCGATCGCGCTGCTCGCCTCGGGCGTGAGTGACGCGCCAGCTTCCGCCGCCGAGACGCGCAAGCGGTCGCCCCTGCAGACGCTCGGCGCCGTGGGCGCGGGCTTGCTGCTGGGCGGGCTCGCGTTGGCCGGTGGCTTTGCGCTGCGCGGCGCCGTGCAGCCGCACGAGATGGTGCGCGCTTCGATCGTGCCTCCGGACGACCTCGTGATAGGCGCGATGAACTTCGGGCAGGGTGATGATCGCGCGATGTATGCGTCGGCGATCCCGCGCGGCGCGGAGTCGCGGGCTTCGAGCGCCATCTATCGCCGGACGATCGGGGACTTCGAGTGGAGAAAGGTGGCGGGCTCCGAAGGCAAGTCCGGCTGGGATATGTCGCTCGACGGCCGCTGGCTGTACGCGATCAAGCCGGTCGCCGAGGGCTCGCGCAAGGAAGAGGTGGTGCGCATACCGGTGGACGGCTCGGCGCCGCCCGTTTCCGTGATGCCGTGGTCGGACGCCACGGCGAGCTGGGACGTGCTGCCGGACGGGCGTGTCGTGGCGATCGAGCGCGGGCAGAAGCGTTTTGCCGTCATTTCGCCCGGCGAGACGAGTGAACCGAAGTGGCGGGACCTGAAGTCCGACCACGTGCTCGGCGAGCTGTCGATCGAGGAATCGCTGCCGGACGGCAAAGCCGCGCTCGTGGTGATCGGCTATTACAGCTCGAAGGGCTGGACCCAGAGTACAGCCGTGTTGGAACTGGAATCCGGCAAGGTCGAAATGCTCGAGGAGAACTCGGGTTCTCCCCGCCTCATGCCCGGTGGCCGTTTGATCATGACGAGGGGTGGCGCCCTGCTCGCGGCGCCGTGGGACGCCGGGCGGCGAAGGTTGCGCGCGCGCCCGGTCGCTGTCATGCAGGGGTTGCGCAGCGGCCAGGCGTGGGAGCACGCGAGGGCCACCTCATCACCGCGGGGAGACCTCGGCGTGGAACTGGGCGGCGCCACATCCCAGCAGCGCAGCCTGGCGATCGTGCACGCGGACGGGCGTGTCGAACCATGGAGCGACGATCACCGCGCCTTCGAGCAGCCGCCCGTCGTGCGACCGGACGGCCGAATGGCGGCGGTGATCGCCGTGCCGCCCGGCAGCGGCAACTACGAGATCGTGCTGCTCGAACGCGGGCGCCCGAGCGCGCGGCGATTCGCCGCCGAAGCCGAAGCGGACTGCCGCGCGCCGGAGTTTTCGCCGGACGGCACGCTGCTCGCGTGGGCAAAGCAGGCCTCGGACAGCACGGCCGGGCTGTACGTGCAGCCCTCGTCCGGCGGCGCTCCGGCCCGGCTGGTGGTGCGCGCGCGCAGCCTTGCGGAGGGCAACGAGCCGAACGGTTGGTACCCGGACGGACGCTCGATTCTCGTGACCTGCATCGAGAAGGGGCATTCCTCGTTGCGTCGCGTCACGCTCTCGGACGAGTCGGCCGTGGTGACCGATGTCGTGCTCGAAAAGTTCGACGTCTACGACGGGCGGGTTTCGCCCGACGGAGCGCACATCGCCTACGTCTCGAACGAGAGCGGCGAGCAGGAGGTGGTGGTCGCGCGCCTGGGCGCCGATGGCCGCGCCGGCCCCGCGGTCCCGGTGTCGCGAGGATTCGGCACACACCCGCGCTGGGCCGACGGAGGCGCCACGCTGCTCTGGGGCACGCGCGGCAAGCAGGTCATGGCGGTGAGCGTATCCGCGAACCTCGACCTGTCGGCGCCGGTGCGGCGCGCCGACCTCTCCGAGCTGGTCAATCAGTCCGCCGATTGGGCGGTGATGTCCGATGGCAGCCTGCTCGTGACGCGCAAGGCGGATGGTGAGGGCGAGATCCGGCGCTACGACATCCTGTTCCGGTTCGATCGCGAACTGAAAAGCCTGCTGGCCAAGGCCACCGCCGGCGCGCGCTGAGCCCTGCGCGCGCCGGCGGCCCGTTCAGTCGCCCAGCGCCGACCACCAGAGCGCGTTGAACAGCAGCGGATGCGT
>JADLGX010000218.1 GCA_020849095.1 Candidatus Eiseniibacteriota bacterium | reverse complement strand
TTCCCGCTGTGCGCGCGAAGTCGCGCGACATGGCTTCGCTCGCGGGTTACGTCATCGGCGCGCTCGGCCTGATCGCAGCCGCGATCGCCGGATGGCAGCTTTACTCGCGCACCGAACCGACGCTGGTCACGCAGGTGCCCGCCCCGCGCGACCTGACGATCGTGAACAACTGGAGCTCGATGGCGATCTCCCCGGACGGGAGCATGGCCGTCGCGGCGGCCGCTCAGCGCAACGAGGCTCCGCGTGTTTGGCTGTGGCGGCTCGACGCGTCGGAGCCCCAGGTGGTGCTCGGAACGGATGGCGTGGGCATGGTGAGTTGGTCGCCCGACGGCCGTGCCGTGGCGTACTCGAGCATGGGGGACAAGTCGGTCAGCCGTGTTCCCGTCGCGGGCGGCAGCCCGACCCGGTTGGCCGACGTGTCCGATCCGCGCGGCCTCAGCTGGGGCGCTCGCGACGTGATCGTCTTCGCGCCGGCGCCGTCCGGACCGCTCATGAAGATCCCGGCGAACGGCGGCAAGCCCGAGCCTGCGACCGTGCTCGACGCTGCGAGCGGGGAGGCCGGTCACCGGTTCCCGCGGTTCCTTCCCGACGGTGAGCACTTTCTCTTCTCCGTCATGCCCGGCGGGCCGAACGGCTACACGATTCGCGTGGGTTCGATCGGCTCGACCCAGTCACAAGTCGTGATGCAGGCCGAGAGCGGCGTGTCTTACGTGGAGCCGGGCTATCTCGTGTTCGTCCAGAACGGCAAGGTGACGGCGCAACGCTTTGACCTGCGCAAGCTCCGGTGCGTGGGGGAACGGTTCACGCTGGGCGAGGCGCCCGTGCGCGCCGACGTCGATGCCGAGCCCGTCGCCTCGTCCACGCGATCCGGTTGGTTGATGTACCCGGATAGCAAAGCGCCGGATGCCCGGCTCGAGTGGCTCGACCGCAGCGGTGTACCGCGTGGAGTGGTCGCGCTTCCTCTGGCGAACTGGAGCATCTCGGCCCTGTCGCCCGATCAGCGATCGGCGCTGGCGACGAGCGAAGGCGATCTGTGGCAGGTGGACCTCGATCGCGGCGTGCCGACGCGACTGCTCGCGCGCATCGATCCCTACCAGCTCGCGCAGTGGTCGCCCGACGGCTCGCGCATCGTCGCGACCGCTCACGAGGGCGGGCGCGAAGCCTTGAGACTGATTCGCTTCGGTGGGAGCGGCCCGCGCGACTCCGTGGCCTCGATCCCCGTGATGTTCCTGGAGGCACAGGGCTGGGCGCCCGACGGCCGATCGCTGCTCGTAGCGGGGCTCGGCGCCGCAAGAGGGCCGGCGGAGGACAACAGCTGGGACCTCTACGTGGTGCCGCTCGACGGTGGCGCTCCGGTGCCTTACGTCGCGACACCGGCATTCGAGCGCCGCGCGGCGATCTCTCCGGACGGCCGGTGGGTGGCGTACACCACGCGAACGGACGGCAAGGTGGATCTCGTGGTGGACGCCTATCCCGTGCCCGGCCACCGCGTGCAGATCCTGTCCGGCGCGAAGAACTACTACATGCTCTGCATGTGGGGACAGGGCGGCCGTGAGCTGATCTACTCCTCGGACGAGGGCAACCTCGTCAGTCTGCCGCTCGAGATCACCGGCGACGTGATCCGGCCCGGCAGGCCCACGACGCTCTTTGAGATTCCGTCCGACGTCGACGACATCATCACGCGCGACGGCGAGCGGTTCCTCGTGACCCGGCGCGACCAGAGTGCACCGGGACCCGCCATGCGGCTCGTTCAGCACTGGGAAGGACTCCTGAAGAAATGACCCTGACGCCCGGCACCAAGCTCGGTCCCTACGAAATCGTCTCTCCGCTCGGCGCAGGTGGCATGGGCGAGGTGTATCGGGCGCGCGACACGCGGCTCGGGCGCGATGTCGCCATCAAGGTGCTGCCGGGCCACATGACCGAGAACGCCGAGGTGCGCGCGCGGTTCGAGCAGGAAGCGCGCACCGTGTCGAGCCTCAACCACCCGCACATCTGCACGCTGCACGACATCGGGCGCGAGGGCGCGACCGACTTCCTGGTGATGGAGCTGGTCGAAGGGGAGACGCTCGGCGAGCGGCTCGCCAAGGGCCCGCTGCCGCTGGAACAGGTGCTCAAGCTGGGCGGCGAGATCACCGACGCGCTCGACAAGGCGCACCGCGCCGGAATCATTCATCGCGACCTGAAGCCCGGCAACATCATGCTGTCGAAGACCGGCGCCAAGCTCATGGACTTCGGGCTCGCGCGCGCCACGGTGGTGGCGGCGAGCGGCTCCGGCAGTCTGGCGAGCCTGTCCGGCATGACGCAGTCGCCGACCGTGGCGCAGCCGCTGACCGCCAAGGGCTCGATCGTGGGCACGTTCCAGTACATGGCGCCCGAGCAGCTCGAGGGAGCCGAGGCCGACGCGCGCTGCGACCTGTGGGCGCTGGGTTGTGTGCTGTACGAGATGGCGACGGGCAAGCGTCCCTTTGGCGGCGCCACGCAGGCCAGCCTGATCAGTTCGATCATGAAGGACCAGCCCAAGCCGATCAGCGAATTGATGCAGCTTTCCCCTCCGGGCCTCGACCGCCTCGTGCGCGCGTGCCTCGAGAAGGATCCCGAAGAGCGCATCCAGACCGCGCGCGAAGTGCGCATGCACCTGCGCTGGATCACCGAGGGCGGCTCGCAGGCGGGCGTGCCCGCGCCGGTGTCGGCGCGGCGCCGCGGCCGCGAGAGATTGGCGTGGGTGTTCGGCGGTGTCGCTGCCGCCGCCGCGATCGCGCTGGCGGTGGTGAGGTTCGCGCTGCGCCCGCCCGCGCCGCACCCCATGCGTTTCGAGGTGCCCACGCCGAGCGCGATCCAGACGCAGGACTCGCCGCGCATCTCGCCCGACGGCCAGACGCTCGCCTACAGCGCGACCGATTCCTCGGGCACCGTGCGCATCTGGGTGCGTCCGCTGAGCGCGCT
>JADLGX010000217.1 GCA_020849095.1 Candidatus Eiseniibacteriota bacterium | reverse complement strand
GGTTTCGCGATGACGGGCGATGGCCAGGTCCACCTGGTCGTTCGTCACCGCGGCGGCGTCGATCAGGATGGCGCTGATCGTCTGGCGCTGCGGAGGGCTCGTGGGTTCCATTCGGGGCTCCGGTCGGGGTCGGATCTTGGAGAAGGCCCGCGGGACGAATGGCGGGCCGTCCGAAGTCTCGGCCGGAACTGCGAATGGTTGAGGGGAGCGGGGCTACCGCGCCAGGTCACCGCAGTGGGGTGAACTCGTCGAGCAGGTGCGAGAAGGGGACCGCCTTGACATGCGGGGCCAATGGAAACGCCGCATGCCCTGCATGGATGACCGTCAGCGAGTCCAGCTTGAGGTCGGCCAGTGCCGACCGCATGGATGGAGTCATGGTCGGCGCGGTGGAACGCTTGAACTCGAAACCGAGGCGCCTGCGCCCTCGGACCACCAGGAGGTCGAGCTCTGCACCCTGGTGAGTGCGCCAGAAGAAGCACTCCTGAGGCTCAGCCCGGAGTCTTCGGGCCACCTGCTCGAGCGCGAATCCCTCCCAGGACGCTCCAACCTTGGGGTGGGCGAGCAGATCCCCGCGGGTCCCGATGCCCAGCAGCGCGTGAAGCAATCCGGAATCGTTCACGAATACGCGCGGGGCTCGTACCTGACGCTTGCCGAGGTTCTCGTGCCATGGAGGAAGCACGCGTACGGCGAATGTGGACACGAGGTGATCGAGATGGCGTCGAACGGTGGTCTCGGCCACTCCGAACGCCCGGGCGAACTCGGCGGCGTTCCACAGCTGTCCATGGTAGTGGGCGAGCATGGTCCAGAACCGGCGCATGGTTTCGGCCGGCACGCGCAAACCGACGTCCGCCAGATCGCGCTCGAGGAAGTCTCGGATGAAAGCACGTCGCCACTGCATGCTGGCTTCTTCGGAGCGAGCGAGAAACGAAAGTGGAAACCCGCCACGCAGCCATAGCCGTTCGGCTCGGGCAACGGGCACTTCCTCCAGGTCGAAGCCTGCCAGCTCTACATATCCGATGCGTCCGGCGAGAGACTCGGAGCTCTGCTTGAGCAGGTCGGGAGAGGCGCTGCCGAGAACCAGAAAGCGCGCGGGAAGCGGCTTGCGATCCGCCAGTACTCGCAGCACGGGGAAGAGGTCAGACCGTCGTTGGATCTCGTCGATGACGACCAGTCCGCGCAGAGGGGCGAGCGCCAGTTCGGGTTCTTGAAGCCTCGCGACATCCTCCGGACGTTCGAGGTCGAAGAACGTCGAGGGGCCTCGAAACCTGGCGGCGATCTCCCGGGCCAGCGTGGTCTTGCCCACCTGTCGTGGGCCGAGCAGGCCAACGATGCGGAACGTCCGGAGTCTTGCCCGGATCTCGGCGAGGCGCTGCTTGCGGTCGAGCATGCCCGGGACACTACCATGAAAATCGAGCGCGTCACGCTCGATTTTCATGGTGGACCGGCAGCGCTAGCGGCGCCCCTCCCGGCGCCGCCTCACCGCATGAACCATCGTATCCAGCGCCTGAAGGAACCGCGAGCGGTCGCGGTCGCCGAACGGCGCCGGGCCGCCCGTCACCTCGCCGGCGCCGCGCAGATCGGCGAGCAGGTTCCGCGTGGCGAGCGTGTCGCCGATGTTGTCCTCGGTGAACGGCCGCCCGGTGGGGGACAGCACGCTCGCGCCCTTGTCGATGCAGCGCGCGGCCAGCGGAATGTCGGCGGTGATCACGATCGCCGACTCGTCGGCCAGCTCCACGATGCGGTCGTCGGCGGCGTCGAACGCGCGCGCCACCACGACCAGCGTGATGCGCTCGTTGTCCGGCACGCGCATCCACTGGTCGGCGACCAGCACCACGGGCAGCGCGAACCGCTCGGCGACGCGGTACACCTCGGGCTTGACCGGGCAGGCGTCGGCGTCCACCAGGATGCGGAGCTCGCCGCTCAGTGAGACGCGCCCTCGAACGCGGCGTTGCCCGACGAATGGCCGGGGAAGTAGCTGGCCTTGGGATCGCAGCGCATCTTGGCGGTGCACACGGCCATGGTCGCCTCGCCCACGCCCGTCACGATCAGCTTGAGCTTGCCGGGATAGGTCGAGATGTCGCCGGCCGCCATGACGCCCTCGATGTTGGTCTCCATCTGCTGGTTCACGACCAGCGAGATCTTCTCGAGGTTCAGTCCCCACGTCTTGATGGGGCCCAGATTGGCGAGAAAGCCGAAGTTCACGACCACGTCGTCCACCGTGAGCGTGGTCTCTTCCTTGGTGCGGTTGTCGTACACGATCGCGCTCGAGATGGCGCCGTCGCCCGGCAGATCCTTGAGCTCGTGAAAGAGCATCACGCGGACGCTGGACGCGTGCAGCTTCTTGACGCTGTCCTCGTGCGCGCGGAAGGCGTCGCGGCGGTGAATGAGCGTCACCTCGGCGGCGATGTCGTTGAGCATGAGCGCCCAGTCCACCGCGGAGTCGCCGCCGCCGACCACCAGGATGCGGCGCCCCTTGAACACCGACAGGTTCGGGATCATGTAGTGCAGCCCGTGCCCCTCGAAGCGCGCGTACTCGGGCTTGTCGAGCTTCTTGGGAGCGAAGGCGCCGACGCCGGCGGTGATGAGCACGGTCTTGGTGCGGTGCGTGACGCCCTTCTCGGTGCCGAGCGCGAAGCCTTCGTCGGTCTTGGTGAGCGTCATCACCTTTTCCTCGAGGCACACGGTGGGGTGGAACTGCAGCGCCTGCTCGGAGAGGTCCTTAACCAGGTCGCGCGCGAGCACCTTGGGGAATCCCGCCATGTCGAAGATGTACTTGTCCGGGTACAGCGCGCTCAGCTGCCCGCCGAGTTCCGCGAGGCTGTCGATGAGCTTGACCTTCATGCCGCGCATGCCGGCGTAGAAGGCGCCGAACAGGCCGACCGGGCCCGCTCCGATGATGGTGAGGTCGTAGAGGTCGTTCACGTCGGCGGGGGCGGCGTTGTGGGTCGCGTCGCTCATGGGGAGCCTCGGGCTGATCGGCAGGTGAGAGAGGCCGGCGGGTACGCCGGCGGCAGGTCGGCAGTCGCGGGCGAGTCTCACCGAGCGCGGCGGGCAGGGTCAAGAACTCACGCGCTCATCGGAGGGGAACGAGATTTCCTCCTTTCGGTGCGCCGGAGATTTCGCCATCCTTCCGCTCCCGCGGCGAACTCGCCCGCGCCCCGCTTTCGACTCTTTCGGAGGAACCCATGCGCATTCCCGTCTTCGCCCTCTTCGCCGCAGCCGCCTTGTCCGCAGCGCTCGCGCTGGCGAACGGTCCTTCGCAGGCGCAGCCACCGGCCGGCGGTCCCGGCGGTCCCGGCGGCCCGCCGCCGCAGGGCGGGCCGCGCGGCGGCATGGGCATGATGGGCGCGCCGGTGGACAGCTTTGCCGCCGAGCGCGACAGCCTGATGAAGGTGGTGCTCGAGCGCATCGCCGGGCGCGAGAACGCGCCGGCCGAGAGCGTGTTCAAGAACATCAAGGTGATGAAGGGGCGCACGGCAGCGCAGGTGGTGCGCTCCATGAACAGCTTCGGGCGCAGCCTGGGCGTGTCGTGCAAGCACTGCCACGTGCCGAACCACTGGGCGGACGAGGACAAGAAGGCCAAGCAGATCACGCGCGACATGATGGCCATGACGGTGAACATCAACGATTCGCTGCTCGCGAAGATCGACTTCGGCCGCGCCGAGAAGGCCCACCTGGGCTGCTTCACCTGCCACCGTGGCCAGCCGCGCCCCGGCGACGG
>JADLGX010000216.1 GCA_020849095.1 Candidatus Eiseniibacteriota bacterium | reverse complement strand
TGCGCGACGGCGAACTGCTCGGCGTGATCGCCGTGGAACCGGTCGCCCCGGCGGGAATCCTCATCGGGGCGCTCACCGTGGCCCCGGGCCACCATCGCCGCGGCATCGGCCGGGCGCTCGTGGGGCACGTCGTGAGCCATTGGACCGCGGGCCCCGTGGTCGTTTCCACCGGATCGGCCAATACGCCCGCACTGGCGCTCTATCGCGCGTTCGGCTTCGTCGAAGGCGTTCGCCGCGAGGCGGGGGCGGAGCGGATCCCCGTCGTCGAGCTGCGGCTCGAGCGCCCGGACTCCCGGCCGGGGCCTCACTAGAACATCCGAGCGGAATCCTGCACACTGCGCTCCGTCTCTCACCGGCAGCAGCGCCCCATCCCGCTCCCAGTCATTCCGGGCGTCGAGTCGTCCCGGGAACCGGCAAAGCCGTGACGGTGGACAACGAAAGGGATTCCTCGAATGAACATCCGCAATATCGCCATCGGTGCGATCGTCCTGATGGCTTTCGTCGGTGGCATCGTGTGGCAGAAGCAGATGCAGAACGCTCCCGCGCAGCAGCAGGAGATGGCGCCGCAGGGCGGTGAAATGACGGGCGGACCCATGCCCGGCATGCCGGCCGAAGAGGCTCCGCACCCGGGCATCGAATGGACGACGCCGGGCGGCTGGACCGACCTGGGCCAGCGCTCCATGCGCGTCGCCACTTACGGCGTGCCCAAGGCGTCGGGCGACGGGCAGGACGGCGAGTGCGCCGTGTTTTACTTCGGGCAGGGCCAGGGCGGCGGCGTCGAGGAGAACATCAGCCGCTGGGTGGGCCAGTTCGAGAACGCCGGCACGCCGGACCGCGCGACCAGCGACGTGGGCGAATTCAAGGTGCATCGCGTTGCGGTCAACGGCACGTACCTGGCGCCGTCGGGCCCGATGATGGAGGCCAGCGGCAAGCTCGAGAACTACCGTCTGCTCGGGGCCATCGTCGAAGGGCCGGCCGGCTCGGTGTTCTTCAAGTTCACCGGTCCCGACAAGACCGTGCGCGGCGCCGAGAAGGATTTCGATGCCATGCTGAAGTCCGTCCGCAAGCCGTGAGCACGGCTGTCCGGATCCTGGTGACGGCCGCCGCGGCGCTCGCGCTCGCGGCGGCCGTTCCCGTCGCGCCGCCGGCCGACGAGCTCGCCCAGGCGCGCGCTACGGCCCGCGAGCTGATGTCGCAGACCAAGCAGCTGCTGCAGACCCAACTGCGCGACAACGGCGCGGTGGGCGCGATCACCAGCTGCTCGCAGGTGGCGCTGCAGATGGCGAAGGCCCACGAGAAGTCGGGCTGGCGGGTGCGGCGCGTGAGTCTCAAGGCGCGCAACCTGGCCGACACGCCCGATGCGTGGGAGCGCCGCCGGTTGCGCGAGCTCGACAAGCGCCATGTGGCGGCGCGGCTCGACTCGACCGCCGAGGTGGCCGAGGTGGTTCGCGAGCGGGGCCGGCCGGTGCTTCGGTACCTCAAGCCCATCGTCATGCCCGCCGAGCCCTGCCTCAAGTGTCACGGCGGACCCGGCGACATTCCCGCCGATGTTCGCGAGGCGCTCGCCAAACGCTATCCCGCCGACGTGGCGGTCGGCTATCACGCCGGCGATCTGCGAGGCGCGGTCAGCGTCAGCATTCCGCTCGCGCCGCGCTGAGCGCTGCGCGGGCGCTGGACCCGGCCGGGCGAGAGTGGCACCTTGCTCACCATGAGCCTGAAGTTCGACCACGCCCTCGTCACGGTGCCGTCGCTCGCGGAAGCCTGCATGGACTTCGCGAGCGCGGGGTTCACGGTGACCCCGGGCGGAAAGCACGAAGGCACGCCCACCGAGAACGCGCTGGTGATTCTCGAGGGCGGCTCCTACATCGAGCTGTTCGCGCTGCGCGATCCTTCGATGCGCGCCGACCTGCAGTCACGCCGTTCGTGGCGGGACGTGGACGCACTGGGCCGCCGATTCCTGGCCGCGTTCCTCGGGCCCTTCGGCATCGCCGATGTGGTCTTTCGCGCCCCGGCTCTGGAGCGCTACGTGTCGATGGCCAAGCTGCGGGGAGTGCCCGTGGACGGCCCCTATTCCATGGGACGCGAACGTCCCGACGGCGTGCGGCTCGCCTGGAAGCTCGCGCTGCCTATGTCGCGCGAGCTGCCGTTCCTGATCGAGGACGTGACTCCCATCGAGCGCCGCGTTCCCTCCGATCCGGACATGCGAAGGCACACCAACGGCGCGAGCGCGGTCACTTCGGTCGAGATCGCGGTCGGGAACGTGCCCGAGGCACTGCTGGTCTGGCGGCACTGGCTCGACCTGGGCCCGGTGCCCGCCGGCGATGACGAAGTGTGGCTGGGCGTGGGCGGGCTGCGTGTGCGGTTGTACAACGCCGCGGGCGGCCGGCCGGGGCCGCAGCGGCTGGTGCTCTCTGGCGCCGCAAGTCTCCCGGAAGCCGTCACCTCGCTCCGAATCGCCTCGGCCTGAGCGACCCCACCACGCCGAGGGTCTGAGCGCCGGAATCCTCGCCGGCGGCGCTCAAGCCGACGGGTGCGGGCACCGAGACTCTGAGGTGTACCCATCCTCGGAACGGAGAGCGTGATGAGTGAAGATCTCAAGCGGGGCGAGACGGCTTTCGCCTCCGCTGCACGCGCGGACATCGAACAGCTCGAGCGCCAGCGTGCGGCGTTCATGGCCGACCCGACCGCCGCCGCTGTGCTCGATGCCATGCCGGGACCCGCCATGATCCTGAACCGCAACCGGCAGATCCTGATCGCGAATCACCTGTTGCGGGAAACCCTGAGTCCGGACGATGCCGATCGCATCATTGGCATGCGCCCGGGCGAGGCGCTGCACTGCATCCGCTCGAGCGAACGCCCCGGCGGATGCGGCACCGCTCCCGCCTGCTCTCAATGCGGGGCCGTTGGCGCGATCATCGAGTCACTCGCGACCCACAAGCGGATCACCCGGGAGTGCCGGATCCGCACGTATGGAGTCGTGGATGGCGGAGCGTGCGATTTCCGCGTGCATTCCACCTGGCTGCAGGTGGCCGGCGTGGAGTTCGTGGTGTTCGCGCTCGAGGACATCAGCAGCGAGAAACGCCGTGCCCTGCTCGAGCGGACGTTCTTCCACGACCTGCTCAACACGTGCGGCGGGCTCCAGAACCTGGCGACGATCCTGGCGACCGACAAGCTCGAGCCGGCTGTCGAGGTGGAGTGGAAGCACGAAATCTCGCTTCTCTCCGGCATCGCGGTGGACCAGATCCAGTCGCAGCGCCAGTTGCTCGCCGCGGAGCGGGGAGAACTCGGACCGAGCATCGAAGCGGTGGACATCGCGGGACTGCTCGAAGCCCAGGTGACGCTGTATCGGCACAGCCCGGTCTGTGAGGGGCGGCACATCCTGCTCGAAAACGTGCGACACGGTTCGATTCACACGGATCCGACCTTGCTGGGCCGGGTGGTCGGGAATCTCGTGAAGAACGCGCTCGAAGCGACTCCCCCCGGGGGCACCGTGACCGTGAGCGCCGAACTGGACGGCAACGAGCTCACCGCGTCGGTTCACAACGATGGAGTGATTCCCGAGGCCATCCAACTGCAGATCTTCCAGCGGTCCTTCAGCACCAAAGGCGGTGCGGGGCGCGGTATCGGCACCTACAGCGTCAAGCTGCTGACCGAGCGATACCTGAAGGGTCAGGCGCAGTTCGTCAGCAACGACCGCATCGGCACGCTCTTCGTGATCGTCGTTCCGGATCTGGCAGCGGAGGCGCGCAGGGCCGCATGAGCCCAACTGGCGGATGAGTCCGCCCCACGAAGTCGCCTCCGAAACGCGCGGCGCCCGCCTTCGAGCGGGCGCCGTTCGCGTTCGGGCGTGGAGAGGGGAGGTGTCAGGCGTTCGCGGTCTCCAGAAGGCCGCGCAGCACCTCCCTGGCCGTCACCGTGCCCCTCCGCAACTCGGCAGGCGGCCCTGACAGCGCGACGATCCCGGTGTTGATGCCCCCGATCATCTCACGGAGAAGCTCCGCGACGTTCTGCCCCACGCCGGCCGCGGTCATCGCGGGCACCACGTACTCGAGGGGCGCGAAGCTGGCCTGCACGTCGCGGCCCGAGAGTTCACCCACGAGCGCGGCGATCTGCTCGGGCGTCAGGTCGGCCGGTCCGGCCAGATCGACGACTCGGATGCCTGCTGCCGACTCGAGCAGGAGCGCCGCAGCCGTGCGGCCGATGTCGAGGGTCGCGACCATCGGAATCGCGCGGCCGAGCGTGAGGAAGGTGTGGAAGACGCCCGACTGCACGGCGGTGCCGAGCACGGAGCCGTGATTCTCGAGGAAATACGAGGCGCGCAGGAACGTGACATGGAGCGCCGACTTCTCGAGTGCCTTCTCCAGCCGATGCACCGTGCGGATGGGACCCGTGCCCTCGGAGTGCGCGGCGCCGACGGAAGAGAGCGCGACCACGTGGGGAATACGGCTCAGCTTCACGGCGGACGCGATCGCGTCCACGACGCGCGCCTGGTCGAGCAGCATGTTGTCGGACCCGTACTGCGGCGGCACCAGCAAGTACGCGCCCCGGGCGCCGCTGAGTGCCGCGGCCAGCGCGTTCGAGTCGTCGAGGGACGCGACTGCGACCTCGGCGCCCTTCGCCTTCCACTCGGCGCCCTTGGCGGCGTCGCGCACGATCACGCGAATGGGCTGCTTCTGGGACAAGAGCGTTTCCGCCACGACTCGGCCAGTGTGACCCGAAACTCCAGCAACGACGAACATGTGTGATCTCCCTTGGCGCCGGCGGCGAGCCGGCTGTTTCGTAGGTGTGATGGTTACAAATAGAAGCGTGAAGAAGGGTCTGTTACTTGGGCTTGCAGCTCTCCATGCGGCCGCGAACGTCCCGAACCACGTCCGCGAGAGTTTCGCGTGCCAGCGCTTCGAGGAACGCCTTTTCCGCGCGGGTGCCGATGCGGTCCACCACATCCGTCACGACGCGCCCCACCGGACAGCGAAAGTTGGGGGAGTGCGAAGCGGTCGAGACGTTGCCCTCGGCGATCAGCCGGTGAAGCTGGTCCAGCCGGATGTCCCTGGCTGGTCGCGCCAGTAGGAATCCGCCCCGCGGCCCGGTCCTGCCAATCACCAGTCCCGCGCGCTGGAGCGTTCCCAGCAGGCGTCGAATGACCACCGGGTTCGTGGAGACGCTCCCGGCGATGAACTCGGACGTGCAAGGCCCCTCGGTGACGGCGAGGAGTGCGAGCACGTGGACGGAGACTGCGAATCGGACGTTGGTCATGGCGATATCCGTAACGGACATTGCTACAGATGGCGCGGTGGGTCAAGCGATTCGGGGATAGTTTCCGCTCTCCGCGCACCCTCGGGACGACGAGCCCCGAGCGCGCGCGCCCCGGTTGGGTATAGACTGCCGTCGGCTTCTTTGGCCATTCCACCGGCGACACCCCACGTCCGCACGAGGACTGCATGATCGATCCGCGCGAAGCAGCACCCCAGGATCCCGAACGCTACTGGCGGGAGCACGTCCAGCGCCTGAACGCGCCGCAGCTCACCGCCCGTGCCGTCATCGTCGGCATGGCCATCGGCGCCGTGATGTGCCTGTCCAACCTGTATGTGTTCTTCAAGACCGGCTGGTCCATGGGCGTCACGATCACGGCCGCCATCCTGTCCTTCGCGCTCTTCCAGCTGTTCCACGGCCTGGGCCGGCTGGTGAACCGGTCGGTCACGCCGCTCTCGGCGCTCGAGAACAACGCGCTGATCACGGTCTCCTCGGGCGCCGGCTTCATGACGGGCGGCGGCAACATGGCGGCGTTCGGCGCGCTGCTCATGGTGACCACACTGCGTCCCGATCCCACCGCGATGATCTTCTGGTTCGGCGCCATCGCCGCGCTGGGCGTGTTCACCGCCATCCCGATCAAGCGCCAGCTCATCAACCACGAGGGGCTTGCGTTCCCGACCGGCAAGGCGACCGCCGAGACGCTGCACGCGATTCACGGCGCGGCCGACGGCACGGGTGGAGGAGAGGGCATCCAGCAGGCACGATCGCTCGGCCTGGCGGCATTGTTCGCCGCCGCCGTCGCGTGGTTCCGCGACGCCACCGCGCCGTGGATGCCGTTCAACCTGCCGCACGCGTTCCCGCTCGGGCTCAACATCGGCGGGCGGCCGGCGGCCGACTGGACGTTGTCGCTCAAGACCGAAGTCGTGCTGATCGGCGCCGGCGCGCTGATGAGCTTTCGCACCGGCTGGTCGCTGCTGCTGGGCGGGCTGCTGACCTACGCGTTCCTGGCTCCGGCGCTCGTGGCCCAGGGCGTGATCGGGGCGGTGAGCTACAAGGCGATCGTGGGCTGGACCGTGTGGCCGGGCGCCGCGATCCTGGTGGCGTCGGGGCTCACGTCGTTCGCGCTCGACTGGCGCAGTGTGGGCCGCTCGTTCAGCGGCATCACCTCCATTTTCACCAAGAAGCCCGCCGACCACGTGGCCGACCCCATGGATGCGATCGAGTGCCCGGGCTGGTGGTTTCCCGCCGGCTTCATGGTGCTCGGCCCCATCGTCGTGATCCTGATGACTTGGCTGTTCCAGATTCCGTGGTGGGCCGGGATCATCGCGGTGCCGCTCGCCGTGGTGATGGGCTTCGTCGCCTCGCGCGTGACGGGCGAGACCGACGTGACGCCCACCAAGGCGCTCGGGCCGGTGACCCAGCTGCTCTACGGCGTCATGACCCCGGGCAACCTGTCGGGCAACATCATGAGCGCCAACGTGACCGGCGGCATCGGGCTGCACGCCGCCGACCTGCTGACCACGCTCAAGACCGGTTGGCTGCTGGGCGCCAATCCGCGCGCGCAGTTCTACGCCCAGTTGTTCGGCGTGCTCGCCGGCGCCGCGGTGGTCGTGCCGGCGTTCAACATCCTGATTCCCGATCCCACGGTGCTGGGCACCGACGCCTGGCCCGCGCCCTCCTGCCTGGTGTGGGCCGGCGTGTCCAAGGCGTTCGCCGGCGGCGTCGGCGCGCTCGATTCGCTGGCGCGCACCGGCATCGGCATCGGGCTGGCTCTGGGTGTGACGCTGGCGCTGCTCGAGCGCTTCGCGCCCAAGCCGCTCAAGGCGTTCGTGCCATCGCCCAGCGGGCTCGGCATTGCCATGGTGATCCCGGGCAGCAACGCGATCGCCATGTTCATCGGCGCGCTTGGCGCCAAGATCGCCAACGACACGAATCCCGAGTTCGCGCGCAAGTACGTGGTGCCGGTCAGCTCCGGCCTCATCGCGGGCGAGAGCCTGATGGGCGTGGCCATCGCCATGCTGATCGTGGCGGGATTCCTCTCCAAGTAGGGCCGAGGTGCGCCATGAGCGAGCATCGCCGTCCCAAGGATCCGAGCGATTCCGAGTCCCTGCCGCTGGAGCTGAGTGAATCTCAGCAGGCCGCGATCGCCCGTCTCGCCAAGGACGAAGTGGTCATTCCGCCGCCCATCGAACTGGCGCGTGAAGCCTTCCTGCGCAACGACGCGGTCGAACGCATGCACGCGCTGTCCGATCCCGAGAGCTTCTGGTCCGAGAAGGCCGCGGCGATCGAGTGGTTCAAGCCCTTCGACACCGTGACGATCTTCGACCCGCCCCGCCATCAGTGGTACGTGGGCGGCACGCTCAACGCGTCGGTCAACTGCATCGACCGCCACGTCTACTCCGACCGCCGCAACAAGGCCGCGGTCATCTGGGTGGGCGAGGACGGCGAAGAGCACACCTACACGTACAACCGCCTCTATCGCGAGGTGAACCGCTTCGGCAACGCGCTCCGCCGGCTCGGCGTGGGCCGGGGCGACCGCGTCATCCTGTACATGCCGCTCGTGCCCGAGGGCATCATCGCCATGCTCGCCTGCGCGCGCATCGGCGCCATCCACTCGGTCGTCTACGCCGGCATGGGCACCGTGGCGCTCAAGTCCCGCATCGAGGACTCCGGAGCGCGCGTGATCGTGTGCTCGGACTACACCATGCGGCGCGGCCGCAAGGTGCCGCTCAAGCCCACGGTGGACGAGGCCGTGCGCGACATCACCGGGGTCGAGCACGTGATCGTGCATCGCCGCGGTTCGCGCCCCGGCGACGCGCCGGTGCAGTTCGACTCCGAACGCGAGCACGACTTCTACGACGTACAGCAGGCGCGCGAGATCCACTGCGAGCCCGAGCCGATGGAGTCCGAGGACCCGCTGTTCATCCTGTACACGTCGGGCACCACCGGAAAGCCCAAGGGCGTCGTGCACGCGACCGGCGGCTACATGGTGGGAGTCACGTACCTGGCGCGCGCCTTCTACCAGATCGGCGAGCGCGACATCTACTGGAGCACGTCCGACATCGGCTGGATCGTCGGGCACTCGTTCATCGTCTACGGACCGCTCAGCGTTGGCGCCACGGTCTTCTGCCGCGAAGGCGTGCCGGACTACCCGACGCCCGACGTCACGTGGGAGCTGTGCGAACGCTTCGGCGTCAACGTCATGTTCACCGCGCCCACCGCCGTGCGCATGTGGATGAGCCACGGCGGCGACGTGCCGTCCAAGTACGACCTGTCGCGCCTGCGCCTCATCGCCTGCGCCGGCGAGCCGCTGAACCCCGAGGCCCACCTGTGGGCGCAGAAGTACCTCGCCGGACAGTCCAAGGGCTTCGTGGTGGACAACTGGTGGCAGACCGAAGTCGCCGCCCCGGTGCTCGGCACGCTGCCCACGTTCGAGGCCCGGCCCGGCAAGGTGGGCAAGCCCATGCCCGGCGTGGTCGCCGACGTGGTGGATGCGCACGGCAAGTCGCTGCCCGACGGGCACGGCGGGCTGCTCGTGCTGCGCCGCCCGCTGCCCTACATGCTGCGCACGGTGTGGAACGATCACGCGCGCTACGAGAAGTACTGGGAGCAGGTGCCGGGCTGCTACAGCGCCGGCGACATCGCGGTGCGCGACCGTGACGGCTACTTCGCCGTGCTCGGCCGGGCGGACGACGTGCTCAACGTGGCCGGGCATCGCATCGGCACCGCCGACGTGGAAGGCTCGCTGCTGCGCCATCACGCGGTCGCCGAGAGCGCGGT
>JADLGX010000215.1 GCA_020849095.1 Candidatus Eiseniibacteriota bacterium | reverse complement strand
GGCGGTTTGCCGCTCGAAAGGCCGCCGCTTACATTGCGCGCATGACTCCCCTCGCACGGACGCGGGTCCTTCTCGCGTGTTCGTTCCTCCTGCTCGCGCTCACCTCCTGTTCCCGCGGTTCGGCGCCTGTGCCCGTCTCGCAAGTGTGGGTGGCCGGGCACGCGCAGCCCGCGTTCGATCCCGACGGCCCGCCGGACGCGCTGCGCTGGGCACTCGAGCGGCTGCTCTCGCGCGGGCTGGTCGAGCGCGACAGCAGCGGTGAAGTGCGCATGGCCGCCGCCGAGTCGGTGGAGTACTCCGCCGACAGCCTCACGCTCACGTTCCGGCTGCGCGCGAACGCGGCGTGGGCCGACGGCGCCCCGCTGGCGAGCGGCGACTTTCGCGCGGCGCTGCTGGGAGGGATCGCGCGCACGGACCACGCCACGCGCGACTGGCTGCTCGGCGCGCTCACGGGCATGGACAAGGTGCGCGCCGGAAAGCCGCTGCCGGCGCTGGGCGTGGAGTCGCCGGACGACCGCACGCTGGTGCTCAGGCTCGCGCGCCCCGACACCCGCCTGCTCGAAAAGCTCGCGCTGCCGGGAGTGTCGTCGCCGTGGAGATCGCGCGTGCCGGGAGAGTGGGCGGCAGCGGTGGGCACGGGCCCGTACCGCCTGTTGTCCGCCGAGCCGGGGCGCTCGCTCACGCTGGTGCGCGCCGATTCGGCGTGCAGCGCCCGCGCGCTCGCCGACACCCTTCGCGTCCGCTTCGTCTCGGGAGCGCCTCGCGCCCGCACGCTGCTGCGCTCCGGCGTGGCCGACCTGGTTTGGCCGGCGCCGCCCACACTGCTCGAGCAGTCGCTGCCCGAAGGCTACGTGGCCGTGACGCGCGAGGCCTCGCCGGCGCGGAGGCTGCTGCTGCTGTTCCGCGCGGACATGCCGCCCACCACGCGCATGCCCGCGCGCTACGCGCTCTCGCACGCCACGTCGCGAACCGATTTGCTCGACGCCCTCGGTCCGGCGGGACGCCCGGAACCCGGCTGGCTGCCGGGCGGGGGAGAGTTCGACTTTCCGCGCTTCGACGAAAACGAAGTGCACGGCTGGCTCGTGCGAGGCAAGCTCGGCGCGTCGTTCCACGTGGTGCTCGCGTACGACGCCGACCAGTCGAGCGCCGCCGTCGCGCGCGCGCTGCAGGGCACATGGGCGCGCATCGGGCTGTACGCCGAGATGCGCCCGCTGCGCGGGACCGCGGCCGCGGCCGAGCCGCTCCGCCCGGCGGCGGCGCACGTCCAACTGCTCGAGACCCAGGCCCTGCTCGACGGCCCGGAGGCCGAACTGGCCTCGCTGGTCATGCCGTTGCGCGGTCCGGCGGTGGGCTCGTTCCGGTCGGGGTGGCGCACCCGGGAGTTCGATGCGTGGCTTTCCGCTTCGCCCGGGGGAGCGCCTTTCGACCCCGTGGCGGCCCAGTCCCGGCTGGCCGAGGAGCGTTTGGCCCTGCCAATCGCCGGGCTACCTTGGCAATGGGTCGAACGTTCCGGCGGTTCTATTGCGCGTTTTCACCCGCGTTTTGGCCCCGAGTGGTCGGCTGGCCGGAACTGATTCGCCCGCTCGACGTGTAAGTCGTTGACCCTGACTCCGGTACTTGCCTATCGTTATGGGCCGTAGAGTCCGGTCTTCCGCTTACTGCCCGCCCGACATCCTGGTCACCGACACCGCCGCAGTCCCGGCCTCTCGGCCCATGGGTCTGGCGTTCGCCAGCTGGTTCCATCCCTAGCTTCCGACCTTGGGAAAGGTAGCTCCATGCGCATTCGTACGAGCCTTCTGCTCGCCGGCGTCTCGATCCTGATCGCCACGGCAGCGCAAGCGGCCACCACTCTCGAACGAGAGTTCCGCTACGACGCCACCCGCGTGCAAGTCGTCCAGCGCGACGGGCACTCGCTCGTCGAGGCCAGGGGGGGCATGCGCGAGTTCCGCGCCGGTCATCCCGATCTGCCGTGGCTCGCCGAACGCGTGATGCTTCCCGCGGGCGCCACCGTGACCGCGGTCGAAGTGCTCGACGTGGAGACCGCCCCGCTCGGCCGCATCTCGACCATGCCGTCGGCCGAGGAAGTGCGCCCGGGCCTGGGCGAAACGCTGCGCTCCCGCCCCGACGCGCGGCTCTACGCGAGCGCGCGGATGCAGCCCGAGGAACTCGTGGCGATCGGCACGCAGGGCGACCAGCGCGGACAGCGCCTCGCGTTCCTGCGCGTCGCGGCCGCCCGCTGGAATCCGCAGTCCGGCGCCGTGGAGCGCGTGAGCCGCGTGCGCGTGCGGCTCACGATCGAGCAGGGCGCTTCCACCACGCCGGTGCGCGAGCGCATCGTGCGCGAATGGGAAGACGAACTGCCCACCGGCATCCCCATGCGCGAGCTGGGCTCGGCGCTCACGTCGTACTCGGGCGCGGCCGACCGCGATCCGCAGCCGTTCCGTCCGCTGCAGGTGCCCTCGGTGCTCGGCAGCCCCGTCGCCTACGTGATCGTGACCAGCGACGCGCTGGCCCCGGCGTTCCAGACGCTCGCCGACTGGAAGACGCAGAAGGGCGTGCCGGCCGTCGTGCGCACCACGTCGTTCATCCGGGCGCAGTACCCCGCGGCCGCCGACGACGCCGAGCGCATCCGGTTGTTCCTGCGCGACGCCTACACGCGCTGGGGCGCCAAGTGGGTGCTGCTCGGTGGCGACACCGACATCATCCCCGTGCGCCAGGCGTTCACCACTTTCTACGGCAGCGAGTACATCGCCACGGACATGTACTACAGCTGCGTGGACGGCAACTGGAACGCGGACGGCGACAGCCTGTACGGCGAGGGCTACCTCGACGCTTCCAACCCGGGCGACTACGCCGACCTGCTTCCCGAGCTCTACGTGGGTCGCGCGCCGGTGCTGACGCTCGCCGAGGCGCAGAACTTCGTCGCCAAGACGATGCACTACGAGCGCACCCCGACTGCGGGCTATCTCGACCGCTGGCTGCTCTTCGCCGAGGTGCTCTTTCCGCAGGACTGGCAGCCGGGCGGCGGCGTCTCGATGGACGGCGCCGAGCTGACCGAGGACCTGCTGCCGCTGACCGACCAGCTGCCGGCGCTGCACGTCACGCGCCTCTACCAGAACCACACCGATCCGCTGTGGCGGCCGGGCTCGTACCTCGAGACTCGGCAGGCGGTGATCGACTCGATCGACGCCGGCTACGGACTGGCGCTGCACGTGGGGCACGGCTACCGCAACGTCATGGAAGTGGGCGACGCCTCGCTCACCAACTCCGACGCCATCGGGCTCGCGAACGGGGACAAGCTGTTCAACCTGTACGCCATCAACTGCACGTCCAACGCGATCGACTTCCCCTGCATCGGCGAGGCTTTCATCCTCAACCCGGGCAGCGGCGCGGTGACCAACGTCGGCTCCACGCGCTTCGACTTCCCGAGCGCGGGCCGCGCCTACCAGTACGAGTATTTCCGCATGTTCATCGAGGACAGCGTCGCGGCGGTGGGCGAGCTCCAGGCGCGCCAGAAGCTGCCGTTCGTCGCCTACTCGTTCTACGACGGCGTGAACCGCTGGACGCAGATGACGCTGCTCATGCTGGGCGATCCCGAACTGCGCATGTATCACGGCGACTTCCGCACGCTGGCCGTGACGCACCCGTCGTCGATCGCGCTGAGCGACACCCAGTTCACGGTGTCGGTCACCTCGGACGGCTTCCCGGTCCCGAACGCGCGCGTGACGGCCTACCGCAGCGGCGACGACTTCCGCAGCGTGCTCACCGACCTGGCGGGCAACGCGGTGGTGCCGTTCCGCCCGGACTCGATCGGCAGCTTCACGCTGACCGTGACGGCCTACAGCGCCAAGCCTTACCAGTCTTCTATCACGCTGAGCCCGTCGGCCGCGCCCGTCCTGGTCGAAGGTTCAGTCGCGGTGGACGACGACAACCTCGCCGGCACGGTGGGTGACGCCAACGCCAGCGTGGACGCCGGCGAGACGATCGACCTGGTCATCGGCGTCCGCAATCGCGGCGGCTCGGCGGCCACCGCGGTTTCCGCCACGCTCACGACCACGGATCCGCTCGTGACGATCTCCGTCCCGACGGTGGCGTACGGCACGATCGGCGCCGGAGCGGTGGGCACGGGCGCGAGCGGCTTCCGCGTCAGCTTTCCGTGGGACCTGGCCGACCAGCGCGAGGTTCCCTTCGTTCTCACGATCAGCGAGTCGGGCGGCCGCAGCTACCACGAGACCCTGCAGATCACGGTGCACGCGGGCGAGCTCTACACGTACGGCCACGGCGAGACCGAAACCGCGGGCAACGGCAACGGCCGGCCCGAGGCCGGCGAGACCGTGAACTACACGCTCCAGCTGCGCAACGCCGGCACCGGCATCGCGCATGGCGTGGTGGCCAAGATCCGCAGCTACGACGGGCTGACCACCATCACGGACAGCGTCGCCACGTTCGGCGACATCGCTCCTGGCGTCACGGCGACCGGCGATGCGGTGCAGTTCCAGCCGAGTTCCGCCGCCGCCAAGCTGGCGCTGGTCGTCACCGACGCGCTCGGCATCCGCCGCACGCAGCTGCTCGACCTGAGCTACCCGGCCACGCCCACTTCGCTCCTGGGCACCGGCGCGGCCACGAGCATCTCGCTCACCTGGGCGCACCTGACGGCCGCCGACCTCTACGGTTACAACATCTACCGCAGCACGTCGCAGGCGGGCACCTACACCAAGGTGAACGTGGCGCCGACCGATCGCATCTCGTACTACCGCGACGAGAACCTCACGCCGCTGACCCGCTACTACTACAAGGTGTCGGCGGTGGATTCGTCGGGCAACGAGGGCTCGCTGTCGGCGGTGGCCAACGCCAGCACGAACCCGCCCAGCCACGCGATCTTCCCGGTGCCCATGGGACGCAACACGCCCTCGTCGGTGGCGCTCGAGTTCATCTACTCGTCGTCGCAGATGGACATCGTGGCCGGCTCCGACGTGCTGTACGTCTACCACGCCGACGGTTCGGCGCCGGTGGACGCGGACGGCTCCGGCGCGACGCTCGGCGACTTCACGACGCGCGGCAGCTACTACGCCGCGGGACCTTCCATCGCCACGCTCGACCCGGCCGACGGCTGGTCGATCATCGGCGCGTCGTGGGACAGCGCCGGCGTCTGGGTGTTCGATCGCGACGGCAACGTACGCACGGGCTGGCCGCTGCTCACCAACCAGCCGGTGTGGTCGTCGGTCGCCTGCGGCGACATCGACGGCGACGGCAAGCAGGAGCTGGTGTTCGGCTCCAACGGCCCGAACATCTACGCCATGCGCGAGGACGGCACCGAGGTGCTGGACGGGGACAACAACCCGGCCACGAAGGGCGTCTTCAAGGTGCTGGGGCAGAGCTTCAACTACGGCACGCCGGCGCTCGCGAACATCGATGCCGACCCCGCGGTCGAGATCCTCTACGGCGGGTTCGACGGGAAGATGTACGCCTGGAACGGCGACGGCTCCAACGTCCCCGGCTGGCCCGCGCTCCTGCCCACGGGCTCCACGTCCATCGGCGGCGGCGGCGCGTTCACCGCGTCGGTCGCGGTCGGCTACCTCGACGGCCCGGGCGACACGTCGCCCGAGATCGTCTGCGCCGCGTCGTGCGATTCCGTGATCGTGTTCCAGGCCGACGGCGGCCGCCGCCCCGGCTTCCCGATCTGGGTGAAGACCGCGGGCACCAGCAAGATTCCCTCGCCCGCCATCGCGGACATCAACAACGACGGCTTCAACGACATCGTGTTCCAGAGCACCAACGGCGGCCTGTACGTGTTCACGCGCAACGGCCCCGTGATTCCCGGCTTCTCCAACCTGCGCTACAGCATCCTCACGAACAGCGCGTCCGAGAGCAGCCCGATCGTGGCCGACATCAACGGCGACGGCCGCAACGACATGATCGTCGGCGACGAGTACGGCCTGCTGTCGGCGTTCTCGGGGCTCAACGGCACCATGATGGCCGGCTTCCCGATCCAGCTGGCCGGTGAAGTGCGCGGCGTTCCCGCCGTGGGCGACATCGACCGCGACGGCATGACCGAGATCGTGATCTCGGGCTGGGACAAGAACGTGTACGTCTGGGACTACGACTTCGCGTTCCAGCCCAACGGAGTCGCGCCGTGGCCGCAGTTCCACCACGACGCGCGCCGCACCGGCTGGTCCGAGGCGCCGCTGTTCCTCGGCGTGGACGATCCGGGTACGGGCACGGGCGCTCCGGTGACCGCGCTCGAGTTCGCCCCGATCTCGCCCAATCCCGCCGCGGGCAAGGCACGGCTGTGGTTCGCGATTCCCTCGGACCTCGGCGGCCGTTCCTACGAGATGGCGATCTACGACCTGACCGGCCGTTGCGTGAAGAAGGTGGATAACGGCGTGGCCCGGCCCGGCCGCTTCTCGCTCGAGTGGAACCTGCGCGACGAGTCCGACCGGCCCGTCGAAGGCGGCGTGTTCTTCGCGCGCTTCACCGTCGGAGGGCGCAGCGTGACGCGCAAGATGGTCGTGCTTCAGTGAGCTGAGTCCTTCGATCGCTTCATTCGACCGCGGCCACCTCTCGGGGTGGCCGCGGTCGTTTGACCGCCTCGCGGCCCCGTTCGTAGTGTTCGCCGCCCCGATTTCCCGCGCCCATTTCACGGAGTTCCGAGTCCATGAGCGTCCGAGTCCGATTCGCCCCGAGCCCCACCGGCCATCTTCACGTGGGCGGCGCCCGCACCGCGCTCTACAACTGGCTCTTCGCCCGCGCCAACGGCGGCACGTTCGTGCTGCGGATCGAGGACACGGACGAGGCGCGCTCCACCGAGGCGTCCACGCAGGCCATCTTCGACGGGCTGCGCTGGCTCGGACTCACCTGGGACGAGGGACCGGTCGTGGGCGGGGAGTACGGCCCCTACTTCCAGACGCAGCGACGCGACCGCTACGACGCGTGCGCCGCGCGCCTCGTGGCCGCCGGCGCGGCATACCCGTGCTGGTGCACGGGCGAAGAGCTGGCCGCGCGCCGTGCCGCGCAGGCCGAGCGCGGCGAGGACCCGCGCTACGACGGCGCGTGCCGCCGGCTGAGCGAGGCCGATCGCGCGGCCAAGCGCGCGAGCGGCGCGCCCGCCGCGCTGCGCTTCGCCACACCCGCCGAGGGAGAGAGCGCGTGGGACGACGTCGTGCGGGGGCGCGTGAGCTTTCGCAACGACGTGCTCGACGACTTCGTGCTCGTGCGCGCCGACGGGCTGCCCACCTACAACTTCGCGTGCGTGGTGGACGATCACGAGATGCGCATCTCGCACGTGGTCCGCGGCGACGACCACATTTCGAACACGCCGCGCCAGCTTCTGCTCTATGCCGCGCTCGGCGCGACGCCGCCCGTGTTCGCGCACGCCTCGATGATCCTGGGCCCCGACGGCAAGCGGCTCTCCAAGCGCCACGGCGCCACTTCGGTCGAGGCGTTCGGGGAACTGGGCATCGTGCCCGAGGGCATGGCCAACTTCCTCGCGCTGCTCGGCTGGTCGTTCGACGGCAAGCAGGAGCTGTTCTCGCTCGACGAACTGGCCCGGGTCTTCACGCTCGAGAAGATCGGCGCCAACCCGGCCGTGTTCGACACCCAGAAGCTGGAGTGGGTGAACGGCCAGCACCTCAAGCGGCTCGACGAGGCCGAGCGCACGCGCCGGGTCGTCGCGTTCCTCGCCTCGCGCGGGCGCGAACTGGCCGAACGCGGCGAGGAATGGCGGCTGGCGTTCGTCCGCGCGCTCGGTGAGCGCCTGCGCACGCTGGCCGACGCCGAGACCGTCGGCGCATTCGCGCTGGACGACGAGGTCGTGGTGGACGAGGCGGCCTGGGCCGACCTGGGCGCCCGCCCCGGCGCGGCGGATCGCCTGCTCGCGCTGGCCGCGCGGCTCGAGGGCGACGCGGAGTACACGCTCGCCAGCCTCGAGGCGCTCACGCGTTCCCTCGCGACCGAACTCGGAGTGAAGGCCGGGGAACTGATCGGCATGGCCCGGGTGGCGCTGACGGGGCAGAAGACTTCGCCCGGAATCTTCGAGGTCCTGTGGCTCGTCGGGCGGGAGCGGGCTGTTGCGCGAGTGCGCGGGGCGGCGGCGCGGCTGGCCGCGGAGCCGCGATCGCCGATGGCGACTTGAAAACGTCCGCGTGAGCGGGTAGATTGCCCGCCCTCCACTGCCCGGTAGTGTAACGGTAGCACGACAGGTTCTGGCCCTGTTAGTCGAGGTTCGAATCCTTGCCGGGCAGCCAGTTTTTCTTCAGCGGTGTGGCGCTATCGTCTAGGGGTCTAGGACGGATGGTTCTCAGCCATCAGACCGGGGTTCGAATCCCCGTAGCGCTACCAGCCTCGTGAACGCAGCCCGCGCCGTCACCGACGACGCGGGCGCTTCATTTTCGGGCTGGCCGCGTCCGCATCGGCGCCGGGCACGCTCACCGAGCGCGAAGCGCCCGGGCGCGCGACTTCCGCCCAGCCGGCGCCGGCGCTGTCCACCCACGCGTGCACACGCGACGTGCCGTCGGGCGCGAGAAGACGCACGTGCGGACGGCCGTCCTCTTCCAGGTCGAGCGACAGCCTCTGCACGCCGGTGGAGTCGTAGAGCCGCAGCCGCGGCCGTCCGTCGGCCGCGACCACGCCGTAGAGCCGCGGGCGGGACTCGATGTCGTTCAGCCTCACCACCGGGCTGCCGTCCTCGCGCAGCATGAGTCCGCCGCGAAAGCGCCCGGTCGAGTCGCGCAGCATGAAGCGGCTCGCGTCCACCACGGGGCGGGGCGCCAGCTGCCAGGCGAACGCCACGGCCAGCCCCACGGTCAGCGCCGCGATCAGCGCGGATTGCCGGGCGACGCGG
This sequence comes from Candidatus Eiseniibacteriota bacterium, assembly GCA_020849095.1. Lineage (GTDB taxonomy): Bacteria > Eisenbacteria > RBG-16-71-46 > RBG-16-71-46 > RBG-16-71-46 > CAIXRL01. The sequence continues at coordinate 10,210 of JADLGX010000215.1, read as the reverse complement.
CGCTCCAGGGTGGCGAGGCGCGATTCGGGGGATGCGGCGGGTGGGACGGTCATGGGCACTCCGGGGCGGCCGGCATGGGGAGCAGCACGGGCATGAAGACGCGAAGCGAACGCGGCGATGATAGGGTACCGGACCGCCGCACCGCGACCACCCGCCGCAGGGAGACCGATGAGCCAGCCGACCGACAGCGCCGCCTTCCGCATGCCCGCCACCGTCGCCGTGACCGGCGCGATGGGATTCGTCGCTTCGCGGCTGATTCCGCGCCTGTACGAGCGCGGCGTGCGCGTGCTGGCCCTGGCCCGTCCCGGCCGCGACGTGTCGGCGCTGCCCGCCTCGCCGCTGCTCGAGGTTCGCCACGGCGATCTCGCCGAGCCCGCCACGCTGCCCGGAGCATTCGCCGGCGCGCAGTCGGTCGTGCACCTGGCCGGGCTGTCGCTGGTGCCCGGCATGCTGCCCGCCGTTCTCGGTGACGGCGTTCGCGCGGGCGTCTTCGTGAGTTCGGCCGGCGTGCACACCAAGCTGCGCAGCGCGAGCGCCGATGCCAAGCGCGCGGGAGAGACCGCGCTTCGGGATTCTCCGCTCGCGTGGACGGTGCTGCGTCCGAGCATGATCTACGGCACTCCGCGCGACCGGAACATGGTGCGCCTGCTGCGGTGGATCGCGCGCTTTCCGGTGATGCCCTCGCCGCTCGGAGGCGTCACGTTGCAGCAGCCGGTGCACGTGGACGACCTGGTCGCCGCGATCCTCGCCTCGCTCGAGCGCCCGGCCGCCGCCTGCCGGGCCTACGAGGTGGGAGGACCGGAGCCGCTGCCACTGCGCGACGTGATCCGCACGTGCGCGCGCGAGCTGGGCCGGCCGGTCTGGGTGCTGCCCCTGCCGCTCGCGCCGGCCCACCGTGCCGCGCTGCTGGCGCGCCGCTTTCGGGTTCCGTTTCCGGTCCGGCCCGAGCAGGTGCTGCGCCTGACCGAGTCCAAGTCGGTGGACATCAGCCCCGCCCGCGCCGACCTCGGGTTCTCGCCCCGCTCGTTCGAGGAGGGCATCCGCGCCGAAGTGGCCATGCTGAGGGCCGGAACGTCCTGAAGCGCTCCGGTGGGGCAGAATGCCCGATGGGCTCACCCCGGCTTTGCATCCTGCATCCACCGAACAACGCAAACTCCACGCGTCCAGCGGTTTGAAGTTGTCCGGCCGGGTGGCTATGGTGCACCGTTCATCGCACTGGACGTGACCGGCCCCCCGACCGACAACCACGTACGAGTCCGCCACGAGAGTCGGGCCTGATCTGCCCGCCACACTTGACGATTGCCCGGCAGCATTGTTCTTCCACGCGGGAGAGGAGCACCCGGCAGGCGCGCGAGCGCCTCCTGACCCATGTCCTTTCGCAAGGCGCCTCGATTCCTCGTCCTGACCATCGTCTACACGGCGATCGTCAATCTGGCCTATCTCGCCGGGCTCTTCCTCCGGTTCGAGGGGCAGGTGCCTGCCCGTTTCTGGCTGGGCTACCAGGAAATCGCCCCGGCCTTCACGCTGCTCAGCCTGCTGGGCTTCTTCCTGGCAGGGCTTTATCACGGGCTGTGGCGCTACGCGAGCACGGTGACGCTGTTCCAGATCTTCAAGGGCGCCACGCTCTCGGCGATGACGCTGATCGTGCTGCTGTTCCTGGTCCCCGACCGCAAGTTCCCGAGCAGCCTGATTCCGCTCGTCTGGATGGTGGAACTGCTCATGGTGGGCGGCGTGCGCTTCGCCTGGCGCCTCATGCGCGAGCGCGTGCTGGGCCCGTTCAGCGGACACGCGGTGCCCACGCTGGTGATCGGCGCGGACCACACGGGCGTGGATCTCGTGCAGGAAATGCGGCGGCGCATCTCGGGCGAGGAATCGCTCATGCCCGTGGGTTTCCTCGACGACGACGAGCGCCTGACCGGTCACCTGATCGAGGGACTCAAGGTGCTCGGCACGGTGGCGGACCTGCCCACCGTTCTCAAGAACAAGCACATCGAGATGGTGGTGGTGTCGGATCCCGACATTCCCGGCCGCGTGCTGCGCGAGATCGCGCGCGTGTGCACGGAGTCCAGCGTGCGCGTCAAGACGCTGCCCGGGCTCTCCGACCTCAGCCACGGCTCGCGGCCCTCGCTGTCGCAGATGCGCGACATCCGGATCGAGGACCTGCTCGGGCGCGAGCCCGTGCAACTCGACCTCGAGGAGGTCGCGTCGTTCCTGCGCGGCCAGCGCATCCTGATCACCGGCGCCGGCGGCTCGATCGGCTCCGAACTGGTGCGGCAGATCTCGGAGTTCGGCCCGGCCGAGCTCGTGCTGCTGGACCATGCCGAGAACGGGCTCTACTTCATCCACAACGAGATCGTCGCGCAGCGCCCCGCCTACGCCGTGCACGCGATCGTGTGCGACATGCGCGACGCCAAGGGCGTCGAGGCCACGTTCGCGCGCTTCCGTCCCGAGGTCGTGTTCCACGCCGCGGCGCACAAGCACGTGCCGCTGCTCGAGACCAGCCCGCGCGAGGCCGTGCTCAACAACATCGTGGGCACGCGCAACCTGGTGGACGCTTCCGACCGCCACGGCGTCGGCAAGTTCGTGCTCATCTCCACGGACAAGGCGGTCAACCCCACCAGCGTGATGGGCGCCTCCAAGCGCGTGTGCGAGATGCTGCTCCAGAGCGCGTCGCAGCGCAGCGCCACCAAGTTCTGCGCCGTGCGGTTCGGCAACGTGCTCGGCAGCGACGGCTCGGTGATTCCGCTGTTCCAGCGTCAGCTGGCGCGAGGCGGCCCGCTCACCGTGACGCACCCCGAGGCGCGCCGCTTCTTCATGAGCATTCCCGAGGCCGTGCGCCTCGTGCTGCAGGCCGGCGCCATGGGACGCGGCGGCGAAGTGTTCGTGCTCGACATGGGCGAGCAGGTCCGCATCCAGGACCTCGCGCGCCAGCTCGTGCGCCTGGCCGGGCTCACGGAGGGCGTGGACATCGAGATCGTCTTCACCGGCATGCGCCCGGGCGAGAAGCTCTACGAAGAGCTCCATTCGCACACCGAGAAGACGCGCATGACGCGGCACGAGCGCATCCTCACCTGGGAGCTGGCCGCCGAGGAGGAGGACGTGCTGCGCATCGACGTCGCCCGCCTCGAGGCCGTCGCCGAGGAGGGCAACGGCGAGCTGGTCAAACGCCAGCTGCACCACATCGTGCCCGAGTATCGCGAGCCCACGCCCGACGAGCTCAAGCTGCAGCCCGCGCCGGCCATGCCCGACGTGCAGCTGCCCGCCGCCGTCGCCATGCCGCCCGCTCCGCCGATCGACTGGAACGAGAGCGCCAAGCAGTCCGTGCACGCCGGCGTCGCGCTGGTGGCGCTCGCGCTGTCGGCGCCGCTGTGGATCGCCGTCTGGGTCGAGGCGCGGCTCGCGCGCCAGACCGAGATCCTCGTGCGCGAGGTGCGCATCGGCCGCACGCGCCGCCGCGGCCAGCGCCGCGCGGCCCCGCTCAACGTGCCCATCGACCGCCGCAGCATCGAGCGCCGCACGCAGGACCTGCTCGGCTCGCCCATCACCTGCGCGCGCTTCCGCGCCGACCTGGGACCGGTCAGCCGCTGGATGGCCACCCGCCGGCTCGACAAGCTGCCGTGGCTGCTCAACGTGCTGCGCGGCGAGATGACCATCGTCGGGCCCAAGCCCGAAAAGGAAGAACTCGTGCTGCGCTGGCGCAGCATGGTGCCGGATTACGACGTGCGCTTCACCGTGCCGCCCGGCGTCACGGGACTCGCGCAGGTCTCGGGCACCTCGGACTGCGACGCCGACGGCGTCGTGCGCCGCGTCCACTACGACCTCTATTACGTGACACACCGTTCTTGGCTGCTCGACCTGCGCACCATCGTGCGTACGCTCTCCGTGCTGTTCACGCGTCCCCGCAACGGGGCGCCTGCTCGCGCGCTGGAGAGAGGGGAGAGGCCCGCGGCTTGATGACGGATTGCGGTAGGATGCCGGCGCTTGCCGGCCCGAGGAACACGCTCCCTTCGGGGGGCAGAAGGTCCAGGAGGGACTTCATGACGGCGACCCGGTGGGGGCTTGCGGTTTCGGCCCTGATGTTCGCGTTGGTGGCGATGCTCTTCGCGGCTCCGCCCGCGGCCGCCGAGGAATACGTGCTCGGGCCCGAGGACGTGCTCTCGGTGTCGGTGTGGATGCACGCCGAGCTCGAGCGTTCGGTCACGATCAACTCCGACGGCAACATCACGCTGCCGCCGATCGGCGAGGTCAAGGCCGCCGGGCTGACCACCAAGCAGCTGGGCGACCGCGTCGCGGAACAGCTGACGCGCTACCTGCGCAGCACCACCAACGTGACGATCACCGTGACCCAGTTCATGAGCCGCAGCGTGTACGTGACCGGCGCGGTCGCCAAGCCCGGGCGCTATGGTTTCGAGCAGATCCCTTCGCTCGTGGACGTCATCGCGCAGGCGGGCGGCGCCACGATGGGGGCCGACCTGTCCGGGGCGCAGGTGGTGCGCAAGGAAGGGGACGCGCGCCGAACCATGGCGGTGGACCTCGCGGCCGTCCTGCGCGGCGCCGACACGAGCGCGCTGCCCGAGCTTCGTCCCGGTGACACCGTGGTCATTCCCGGCCCCGGCGCGCCCGGCGCGGGTGGCGGCGAGGGCATCGCGGTGCTCGGCGAGGTGGTCAAGCCCGGCCTCTTCGCGACGGCCGGCAAGATGGACGTGTGGGCGGCGATCGCCTCGGCGGGCGGCACCACGGCGCGGGGAAACCTCGCCGACGTCCGGCTGCTGACGCGCAGCGACGGCGGTCAGACCGTGACCGCGCTCAACCTCCGCGAGGTGCTCGATCGCGGCAGCCGCACGCCGATGGCGCTCTCGCCCGGCGACGTGGTGGTGGTGATGCCCAAGGGACCGACTGTATGGGGCGGATTGACCGCCGTGCTCGGGCTGTCGCGCGACCTGCTCAACATCGTGGTCGTCGCGGACTACCTGCAGAACAGGAAATAGGAGAACGATGAGCGAGTTGCCGATTCCCTCCGCGCCGCCGATCGATCCGGGCGAACTCCTGCGCACGCTGGTGCGGCGCAAGTGGCTGCTGCTGCTGCCGTGGCTGGCGGCGCTGGCCATCGGCACCGCCGCGGCGTTCCTGCTCAAGCCGGTCTACTTCAGCAACACGCTGATGCTGCTCGACCGCGGCCAGAACATGCAGGGCCCGCTCGGCAACATCTCGGGCGGCCCGGACGTGGAGCAGCAGGCCGACATCATGCGCGAGCAGGTGCAGAGCAGCCTGTTCCTCAAGAGCGTCGTCGCCGCCACCGGTGTGAAGGACGACCGCGCCACGCGCGCGTGGGCGCTCAAGTCCGCGGCGCGCTATCCCGGCCTGTCGCAGGACGAGCAGGTCGAGGCGTTCCTGGTGGACCACCTGCGCACGAACGTGCTGATCAAGCGCAGCAAGGGCAAGCTGTTCCAGGTGCAGGTCGCCGACTACGACGCCGAGCGCGCGCGCAAGTTCTGCGAGGCCGTGTCCAACCAGTTCGTCGCGTCGTCCAAGGCGCGGCAGCTCGAGGCCGTGCAGGCGCAGCAGGAGTTCAGCGTCGAGCAGCTGCAGGTGTACAAGCGCGCGCTGCAGGAAGCCGAAATGAAGCTCGAAGGCGCGCGCCGCGCCGTGATCTCGTCGACCATCGGCGGCACCACGGTCAACGCGACCAACCTGACGTTCGCCATGGCGCTGCAGGAGCAGGCGGCCGTGGACGCCGACGACCAACGCCAGCGCGTCGCCGACCTGCGCTCCCAGTTCGCCGGACGCCTCAAGGACGGCGATCCGCAGCAGCTGTCGAGCCCCGAGGTCAACGCGCTCGTCGGGCAGATGGCGTCGCTGCAGAACCAGCTCGGGCGCGCCATGCTCAGCGAGGCGCTGCTTTCCGGCGGCTCGAGCGCGCGCGTCGCGCTCGCGCGCAAGACGAGCGAGCTGGAGTTCGCGCTCAACGAAGCCGCCGCCCGCGCGCTGCCCTCGGCATCCGCCGACGCGCGCGACCTGGCGGTGCGCTACCGGCTCGCGCAGGCCGACCTCAACGCGCGCGAATCGTGGCGGGGCTGGATCTCGGGCCAGGTGGACGCGTTCCAGCGCGAGCGCGTGATGGCGCCCAACCGCGAGCTCGACATTTCGCGCATCCAGGCCGAGGTGGACCAGGCGCGCTCGCTCTACAACGCCTTCCAGCAGCAGTCGGCGGCGGCGCAGATCGCCGAGGCCTTCCAGAACGCCAAGGTGAGCGGACGCTTCGTCATCATGGAGCCCGCCACGCGCCCCGTGTCGCCGGGCAAGCCCAACCGTCCCCTGCTCGTGCTCATGGCGCTCATCGTGGGCGGCATCATCGGCACCGGCACCGTGCTGGTGGTGGAGCACCACGACCAGTCCGTGCGCAATGCCGAAGAGGTGGAGTCCATGCTGGGCCTGCCCGTGCTGGGCGCCATCCCGCGCGTCGAGGAACTCGCGCGCGTGCGCAAGCAGAAGCAGCCCTCGAGCGCGGCCGCCGCGCCGGGCGCGCTGCCCGCGCCGCGGGACGGCGGGCTCATCCAGCGCCTCAAGGTCGAAAGCCCGCTGGGCCTGGAGTTCAAGCGCATCTACCTGAACCTCGCGCGCACGCGCGGCCGCACGCTGCCGCGCACCATTCTCATCACGAGCTCCACGCGCGGCGAGGGCAAGACCACCACCAGCGCCTGCCTGGGCATCACGCTGGCGCGCGAGCACCGGCAGAAGACGCTGCTCGTGGACTTCGACCTGCGCAGCCCGGCGCTGCACCGCGCGCTCGGCATGCCCGGCAGCAGCTGGGGGCTGGCGCAGATGCTCGCGCAGCGCACGTTCGACGAGCGCTTCGTGCGCCAGACCGCGCTGCCCACGCTGGACTTCCTGTCGGCCGGCCGCAGCGAGCGCCCGGCGGCGGAACTCGTGGACGCGGACAACGTCGAGTGGTTCCTGCGCGAGGCGCAGAGCCGCTACGAGCTGATCGTGATCGACTGCGCGCCCTGCCTGGCCGTGCCCGATCCGCTCATCCTGGGCCGTGCCGTCGAGGGCGTGCTGTACGTGATCAAGGCGGGCGCGACCATCCGCAAGGCGGCCGAGTACGGCGTCAAGGTGCAGCGGGAGGCGCGGGACAACGTGCTCGGAGTGCTCATGAACGACGCCGGCGAGTTCCTGCCGCAGTACTACGGGTACAAGGCCAACTACTACGGCTACACCACCGAGGCCGTGGAGGGATGACGGCCCCGCCGTCACCCGAGGGGTCCCGTTCCGTGCGCGGTATCCGAGTCCTCCGCAACGTCGTCACGAACTACCTGCGGCTGATCCTGACCGCGGGTGTCGCGCTCGTGCTCACGCCGCTCATGGTGCGCGGGCTGGGCGACCGTGACTACGGCCTGTGGACCACGGTGTTCTCGCTCACGGGCTACTTCGGGCTCTTCGACCAGGGCATCCGCCCCTCGCTCGTGCGCTATGTGTCGCGCGACTACGCCGTGCGCGACTTCGACGGTCTCTCGCGCACCGTGAGCAGCGCGATCGCGCTCTACACCGCGGTGGGCGTGGTCACCATGCTGTTCGCCGCCTTCGTCGGCTCGCACGCGTCGGGCTGGATTCCGATGGACCCCGAGCTGCACGCCGTCGCGCCCACGCTGGTGCTGCTCGTGGGCGCCACGTTGGCGCTGGGATTTCCGCTGGGCGTGTTCGGTGCCGTGCTGTCCGGGCTGCAGCGCTACGACGTGGCCAACGGCATCGGCATGGCCATCAGCCTGCTGCGCCCGGTCGCGTTCGTCGGCGTGCTGCGCGCGGGCGGCGGGCTCGTCGAGCTGGCGTGGGCCTCGCTCATCGTCAACCTGCTCGGCCACGTGTGGTCGTGGTGGGCTGCGCGCGGGCTCCTGCCCGAGGTGCGCGTGTCCCCGTCGCTGGTGTCCAAGAAGCAGCTGCGCCAGATCGGCTCGTACGGCGGCTGGGCGCTGACGGGCGCGCTCGCCAGCAACCTGTCGTTCCAGACCGACGCGCTCGTGATCACGTCTTTCGTGGGCGCCGCTCTGGTGACGCCGTTCAGCCTCGGGTCCGGGCTGGTGGACAACGCCCGGCAGCTGGTGACCGGCGCGGCGTTCGTGCTGTCCCCGACCGCGAGCGAAATGGACACGCTGGGCGAGCGCGAAAAGCTCCGCCACATGATGTTGTCGGGATCGCGCTACGCGGTGCTCGTGAGCTGGCCCGTCCTGCTCGGGCTCATCGTGTTCGGCGGCAACCTGCTCACCACGTGGGTGGGGCCGCAGTACGCGAGCGCGGCCTCGCTCATGGTGGCGCTCGCCATCCCGACCATGGTGTCGCTGCCGCAGGCCATTTCGTCGTCGCTGCTGTTCGGGATCGGGCGGCACAAGGGCGTCGTGCTGCTCTCGCTCGCATCCGCGGTCGCCAACCTCGGGCTGTCCGTGTGGTGGGCCGGGCATCCCGGCGTCATGACGATGCTGGTGGGCGAGGGCGACATGGCCCGCCTGATGGGCGTTGCCATGGGAACGGCGATCCCGCAGTTCTTCCTGAGCGGGCTCGCGACCGCGTGGTTCGCCTGCCGTGTGCTCGAAATGCCCTTCGCGCGCTACCTGTGGGCGGGCCTGCTGCAGCCCGGGCTCGTGACGCTGGCGTTCCTGCCCGTGGCGCTGGCGGTGCAGGCGCGCTGGCATCCGCTGGGATGGCTGCCGATCTTCGGCACGTGCGCGGCCGGCTGGCTCGTGTTCGCGCTCGCCGCCTGGGTGTGGGGGGTTCCCGCCGCCGATCGTCCGCGCTGGTCGCGCATGTTCGGTGGGCTCTTCAAGCCGCGCGCCGGGGAGGGAAACTCGTGAGCCGTCCGACCGTCTCGGTGGTCCTCGCCGCCTACAACGCCACGTGGTGCATCGCGCGCGCGCTCGATTCGGTGTTCGCCCAGACCATGGTGCCCGAAGAAGTGATCGTGTGCGACGACGGCTCCACCGACGGCACGCCCGAGTTCGTCGAGCAGCGCTACGGGAGCCGAGTCACCGTGCTGCGCCTGCCGCACCGCAACGCCGCGGCCGCGCGCCGCGACGGGCTGTCGCTGGCCAAGGGGCAGTGGCTCGCGTTCCTCGACGCCGACGACTGGTGGAACGTGGACAAGCTCGAGCGCCAGCTGGCCTTCATCGCGAAGCACCCGCAGGTGCGCTGGCTCAGCAGCGACGGTGACTACGTTTCGGCCGAGGGCCGTGTGAAGGACTCGTGGCTGGCGGACTACTTCCAGCCGCCCCGCGAAATCGTCGGGGATCTGTTCGAGCCGCTCGTGCAGCGCTGCTTTCCGCTCATGAGCTCCATGCTGGTCGAAGCCGGCGCCTACCACGCCGTGGGCGGGATCAATCCGTTCATCGTCTACTCGCACGATTACGACCTGTGGCTGCGGCTCGCGGCGCGCCACCCCGGCGGGCTGATGACGGATCACATCGTGCACTACTGGTTCCACGCGGCGGCGCTGTCGCGCAACTTCGACGCGCGCCACCGCGACAACCTCGCGCTCATGGAGCAGGTCGCGGCGGGCAAGCTGCGGTCCGAGCCCGCGCTGCGCGCGCTCGGTGCCGAGCGCGCGGCGGGACTGGCGTTCGACGTGGGCCTGGCCGCGATCCGCGCCGGCCGGCACGGCGAAGGCCGCGCGCTGCTCGCGCGCGCGCGCGCCGCCGGCCCGCTCAAGCGCCGGCTGCTCGCCACGCTCGGCAGCGCGCTGCCCACGGGGTTCATCGCGCCGCTCACCCGGCTCCGCTGGCTCAAGGGCGCGGTGCTGCGCGCGCGCCCGGGCGCGCCGATCCTCAAGAGCGGGGAGGACGCTTGAGCGCTTCGCCCGAGTTCTCGGTGGTCATTCCGGCGCACGACGGCCTGCCCGACCTGCTCGACGCGGTCGAGTCGGCGCTGTCGCAGTCGTTCGCCGCCGCCGAGATCGTCGTGGTGGACGACGCTTCGACCGACGGCTCCGGTGACGCCGTCGAGGCGCGCTTCGGCGACCGTGTCCGTGTGGTGCGCGGCCGCTTCGGCAGCGCCGGCGCCGCGCGCAACGCCGGCTGGCGGGCCGCGAAGTTCCCGTGGATCGCGTTCCTCGACGCCGACGACCTGTGGCTTCCCGAGAAGCTCGCGGTGGCCGCCGAAAAGCTGCTCGCCTGCCCCGAAGCCGACTGGTTCTTCAGCGACGGCGCGTTCCGCACGCTCGACGGCC
>JADLGX010000214.1 GCA_020849095.1 Candidatus Eiseniibacteriota bacterium | reverse complement strand
GGCTCGAGTGGACCGGGCTGCCGTTCGTGTACGCCGTGTGGGTCGTGCGCTCGTCGCTGGATCCCGGGCTCAAGGCCGAACTGCGCGCCTTCCTCGAATCCTCGCTCGCCGCCGGCCTCGCCACGCTGCCGGAAGTCGCGCGCCAGCAGAGCATCCCCGGCTGGAGCGCCCACGAGATCGAGGCGTACCTGCGCCGGTTCCAGTACCGCTTCGGCCCCGAGGAGCTCAAGGGCCTCGAACGCTTCGACTCGCTGCTGCGCGAGCACGGATTCGTCGAGAGCGACTGAGCCGCGGCCGGCGCCGTTCCGGGCCGGGCCGCAACCACGAAGCGGCTGCCGGCGTATTCCAGCCCTGTTGTATCCTGCGCGCCGATGCCGCGCTCGCGCGCACGCTCCCCACCCTTCGGACGGAGGCTTCGCGATGGCCAACATGCACGAGATCGAGTACCAGATCCTCGGCGACGACATGCAGTTCGTGAAGATCGAGATGGACCCGGGCGAGGCCGTGGTCGGCGAAGCCGGCGCCATGATGTACATCGAAGACGGCATCCAGATGCAAACCATCTTCGGCGACGGCTCCCAGCAGCAGAAGGGCTTCATGGGCTCCCTGCTCGGCGCCGGCAAGCGCCTGCTGACCGGTGAGTCGCTCTTCATGACCGTCTTCCAGAACCAGGGCCAGGGCAAGAAGAAGGCGGCTTTCGCCGCGCCTTACCCCGGCAAGATCATCGCGCTCGACCTGTCGGACCTGGGTGGCGAGATCCTCGCGCAGAAGGACTCGTTCCTTTGCGCGGCCAAGGGCGTCGAGCTGGGCATCGCCTTCACCAAGCGCTTCGGCGCCGGGCTCTTCGGCGGCGAAGGCTTCATCCTGCAGCGACTGAACGGTGACGGCTGGTGCTTCGTGCACGCGGGCGGCACGCTCGAGGAGAAGACGCTCGCTCCGGGCGAAGTGCTGCGCGTGGACACGGGCTGCATCGTGGCCATGCAGCCGACGGTGGACTACGACATCCAGCTGGCCGGCGGCATCAAGACCATGTTCTTCGGCGGCGAGGGCATGTTCTTCGCCACGCTGCGAGGACCGGGCCGGGTGTGGCTGCAGTCGCTGCCGCTTTCGCGCCTCGCCAGCCGCATCTACGCGGCGGCGCCGCAGACGGGTGGCGGCGGTCGCGAGCAGGGCTCCATCCTGGGCGGGCTGGGCAACCTGCTGGACGGCGACGGCCGCTAGCAGTCGCGCGAAACCACGACGACGAGGGCCCGCTTCCGAAGCCGGAAGGGGGCCCTTTCTCATGCGGGGCGCACGGCGCGGCAGGGGAGGCGGCGAAGTCATTTCGCACGGTGGATCGTGCATCGGGGTCTTGCGCCACGAATGTGCCCGGGCCGCGATCGTTGCGCGGCAACGACCTGCCGCCGATGCGCGATCGCACCCACGCGGTTGGGTCGCATTGCACAGCGCAATTCGCTCGTTGCGGCACCCCGTGCGCGCGCTCGTAAGCTTCTCTCGTCAGCTCGATGGGCGGCTGCCGACGAGGGTGCGGCAGCAGGCCACGACACCAGCGCACGGGCATCCATGACCTTTCGGGCACCGCGACTCGTCTACGTTCTCCTGCTCTTCGCCACCGTCGGCGTCGCGCGACTCGCTCAGGCGGGAGCTGTCGAGACCCTGGTGGACAACGACACGGATGCGTTCGTTCCCGGACCCAGCACCACCGACCGCAATTACACGCAGGGCGCGCGCGTCACGTGGCACGCGAGCCCCGGCGAAATGCCGAACTGGGCGCAAAACGTCGCCGACCGGCTCGGCGGCCGCGACTCCGGCCGCCGCTTCGGCCTCGCGATCGGCCAGGAGATCTACACGCCCGACGCCATCTCGCGCCGCTCGCCGATCTCGAACGACCGTCCCTACGCGGGATGGCTCTACGGCAGCGCCTTCGTGACGAGCGAGACCCCGCGCCGCCAGCGCACGCTCGAAATGACGGCCGGCATGATCGGTCCCAACAGCTACGCCGACGCCGCGCAGAAGTGGTGGCACTCCGAGCTGGGCATCCGCGTGCCCAAGGGCTGGCAGCACCAGCTGCGCAACGAGCCCGGCGTGATGCTGCGGCTGCAGGAGCGGCGCCGCCCCTGGGGCCGCCGCAAACATGCCGACGTGGTCCCGCACGCCGTGGGCGCGGTGGGCAACGTGCTGACCTACGCCGGGGCGGGCGCCACCGTTCGCGTCGGCCTGCCGCTGCCCGACGACTTCGGCCCTTCGCCCACGTCGGCGCCGGGGCCGGGTGAGCGCTCGGGCCGCGTGCACCTGTACGCGTTCGCCCGCGCAGAGGGGCGCGCGGTGGCGCGCAGCATCTTCCTGGACGGAAACACGATGGGCGGCAGCCAGCGCGTGCACCGCAAGCCGCTCGTGGGCGAGTCGCAGATGGGGTTTGGCGCCCGCTGGCGTTCGATCGGGCTGCGCTACGTCTTCACGTACACGACGCAGGAGTTCCGCGAGCGCGCGGACGTGCACCGCTACGGTTCGGTGGGGCTGGCCTTCTGAGAGATCCGCCCTCCGGGCGGGGTGTGCCGGAGACAGGAGTGCAATCTGCGATGCGCCCGGCATTCGGCCGGGCGCGTCGCCGTTTCCGGGCCCCTCCAGTAAGGCCGAGGGCGGCCGAGACTCGAAGCGTGCCGCTCTGCAGGGTGGTACGCCTCACTCATCGCCAGGGAGGGACCCCCCCGAAATGCTGCGTGCGCCCGCACATGGCTTCACGCTGATCGAACTCGGCGTGGTGCTGATCATGCTCGGCTTGATCCTGGGGATCGCCGTGCCGGCCGTTCGCCACTCCACGACCAGTTCGCGGCTCGGCG
>JADLGX010000213.1 GCA_020849095.1 Candidatus Eiseniibacteriota bacterium | reverse complement strand
GGCGAGCGCACGTCCCCCCTGCTGCCCGGCATCATCGAGATGGCGTGGGAGACGGCGCACCAGGTGCGCGAAGCCGGTGAGGCGCGGCGCGTGTTCGTGGTGCCGCTCGTCTGGCGGCTGTGCTTCAACGCCGACGCCACGTCCGGGCTGCTCCGCGAAATGGCGCTGATCGAGCGCGAGCTGGCGCTGCCGGCGGGTCCGGAGGGCTCCGGCCCCGGGGAACGATTAGCGGCGCTGATGCGAGCGACACTGCGCCGGCAGTGCGAGCGCCTCGGGCTGCCCGCGCCCGAAGGCGCGGACTACTTCGCGGACCAGGCGGCCGCCATGTCCGCCATTCGCGCGCGGCTCACCGAGCGCTACGGCGAGGTGGATGCCGACATGACGCGCGCCCAGCACCGGCTGCGCGGCGCCATCCGCCGGCTCGCCTCCTCGAGCGGAGACGAATCGGGCGCGAAGCGTGACCGCGCGCTGGTGACCGAGCTGCAGCGGCTGCACAGCTTCGACCCGCTGCTGTACGACCGCCCGTCGCTCACGCAGGAGCAGGTGGCGGAGAACCTCAAGCGCGTGCGGTCGGCGCTGGTCACGCGCGGCTGGAAGAACGCGCTCCACAACCTGGTGCCCGTCGCGGTGGCCCCGCGCGTCGCGCACGTGCGGGTACCCGAGCCCCTCGACGTGGACGCGGCCGAGGCGGCTCGTGCCACGGCCGCCGATCCAGCGGACGCGGAAGCGGCTCGCGCCGCGCTGCTGGTGGAACTGCGCGCCCGCCTTCAGGCCGGGCTCGACTCCCTGGGGCGCGAAATCTCCGCTTCGGTGGACGCCCGGCGGATGACGAACCCCCTGCACTCTGCCCGAACCTGAACTTTTCGCCGCGCAGGTGGCGGCAAGTTCGTGACCGGGCGATGTCGCGCACTCAAGCCGCCTCCGCGGGGTCCGAAACTGGTATCCGCTGTTCACGCACGACCGGTTCTGGCCCCGCCGGCCGGGCGTCGCGCGCGATGCATTCACGAATGCGCGGGTGTGGGCATTGGCCGCGGTCCCGGGCCGATGCCGGAGGAGTGCGTGGTTCGAATCTTGTTCGTCGACGACGAGCCCATGGTGCTGGACGGCATCCGTCGCATGCTGCTCGGCCAGCGCCGCGAGTGGGAGATGCAGTTCGCGATCAGCGGTGACGTGGCGCTGCAGCTGTGCGCCAACACACCGGTGGACGTGATCGTCACGGACATGCGTATGCCCGAAATGGACGGCGCCACGCTGCTCGAACAGATCTCGCGGCAGTATCCGGACATGATCCGCGTCGTTCTGTCGGGACACTCCGAGCTCGATGCTGCGCTGCGCGCCATGAACGTGGCGCACCAGTACCTGGCCAAGCCCTGCGAGGGACCGGTGCTGGTCCAGACGCTGCGCGACGCGTTGCAGCTGCGCGCGCGCCTGACGAACGACCGGGTGCGCCAGCTGGCCAACCGGCTCGGAACGCTCCCCAGCGTTCCCCGCACGTTCTCGCGCATCAACCGGCTGCTGGCCGATCCCGCTTGCAGCATGGCGGACGTCGCCGGCGCCATCTCCGAGGATCCGGCGCTCACCGGCAAGGTGCTCCACCTGGCGAACAGCGCCTTCTTCGGCCGCGCGCACCAGGCGACCAGCCTGCTGGCGGCGACGGCATTGCTCGGCGTGGCAGCAATCCGTCACCTCGTACTCACGGCCGAGATGTTCGAGGCATTGCCACTGAGCCACGGCTCCCGCGGCCTGACACTCGAGGGACTCCAGCGGCATTCCTCACTGGTGGGGCACATCGCGTCGTCCCTCGAGCCCGAGGCCCCCTGGTGCGATGACGCATTCGCCGCGGGACTGCTCCACGACGTGGGCGTGCTCATTCTGGCCGCCCGCATGCCCGAGGACTTCGAGCAGATCCAGTTGTTCGTGGAGGCGGGCGCGGTGCGATCCGAAGCAGAACGCGCGGTGCTCGGCGTGGATCACGCCGAGATCGCCGGCTACCTGCTCGCTCTGTGGGGACTCCCGGCGTCGATCATCGATGCGGTCGTCTCGCATGTGACGTTCGATCCGTCCGGAGTCGGCCGGTTGGACGTTCGCTCGGCGGTCGGAGTCGCGAACGTGCTGGCCAACGAACTCGAGAAGTCCGCCACGGCAAAGCGCGTCGCCCCCGCGGACGACCGATGGAACCACTGGCGGTCCATCGCGCGCGCAGTGCCACACGAGGAGGCAGCATGACACCTCATCAGGAAGCATTCTGGCCTCCCGTGAACCGCGTGCTGGTCGCGGACGACGAACGCGCGATGCGGATGACTCTCACCTACGCGCTCGAGAAGGCGGGCTTCGACGTGGTGAGCGTGGCTGACGGCACTTCCGTGCGCGAGCTGATGCTGTCCGATTCGCCGCCGCAAGTCCTGCTGCTCGATTGGAACATGCCCGGCGCGACCGGGCCCGAGCTCTGCCGGTGGATCCGCACACAGACCGTTCTGGCCAGCTGCTACATCGTGCTCGTCACCGCCCGGGACACGCCCGAAGACCTCGTCGAGGGGCTCGGCGCAGGGGCGGACGACTTCGTCCGCAAGCCCGTCCTTCCGGTCGAAGTCGTGGCTCGAGTGCGGGCGGGTCGGCGTCTGGCGCAGCTGCAGGCCAACCTGGCAGCCCGATTGACAGAGCTCGAGACCGCCCTCAGCGAAGTGAGGCAGCTTCGCGGCCTCATACCGATCTGCGCGCATTGCCACAGCATCCGCTCGGGCGCCGAGCACTGGCTGAAACTCGAGTCCTACATCGAACAGCATTCCGAAGCCACGTTCAGCCATTCGATCTGCGACGCGTGCATGGAGAAGCACTACCCCGATGAACCTCAAGACGGCCTTCTCGAAGGCGGCGCGACCGAGGAGGCTGCATGAATCCGGCCGACCGGCAGGACCCGGTGTGGCATCCGCTTCTGTCGCGGCAGCTTCGTCGCGCCTTCGGTGCGGGTGAGACGCCGCCCGAGGGAATCACGCCACTTCTGGTGCTCGTGAATCGTTCGTACCGCGACGCCGACGGCCAGCGCGACATGGTCGAGCACTCGCTCGCAACGATGACGGAGGAACTCAACACGAGGAATCGTGAACTCGCGACGCAGCTCGAACGCGTGCGCAAGCAGGCGCAGATCCTCCAGCACATCCACGATGCGGTCTTCGCGATCGATCCGCAGGGCCGTCTGTTCGCCGCCAACCGCGCCACGGCGAGCCTCTTCTCGCGAGATCCCGCTGCGTTGGAGCGCGCGGCGCTCGAACCGCTCGTGCGCGTTTCCGAAGGCGAGGGCACGCTGCAGACGATCCTGGACGAAGCCCGCCAGGTGGGCGCGTGGGTGGGCGACCTCCACATCCTGCGCCCTCAGGGGGGCGGTGCGCTCGCCGAGACCACGATCGTCTGCCAGGGCGCGGCGCACGACGGAGAGGCGGAGTTCGTCGCGGTCGCGCGCGACGTGACGGATCGCCGACTCATGGAGCGCCAGCTATTCCAGTCCCAGAAACTCGAGGCGATCGGCCAGCTGGCCGCCGGCATCGCGCACGAGATCAACACGCCCGCCCAGTACGTGGCGGACAATCTGAGATTCCTCCAGGAGAGCTTCTCCGCCATCGCCGCGGCACTTGCGCACTGGCGCGCCGGAGACCTGATTTCGCCCGACATCGAGGAGGAGCTCGGGCTCTACGAGACCGAGATCCCCCCCGCCATCCGGCAGTCTCTCGACGGCATGGCGCGCGTGGCCGCCATCGTGAGCGGAATGCGCACGTTCGCCCATCCGGGCGGAGGCGAGAAGTCGCTCGTGGACCTCAACGCCGAGTTGGCCAGCACGATCACCGTCACGCGCAACGAGTGGAAGTACCTGTCCGAGGTGGAGACAGACTTCGACACGTCACTTCCGCCGGTGCCGGCGATCGCCGGCGAGATCAACCACGTCTTCCTCAACATCATCGTCAATGCGGCGCATGCGATCGAAGAACGCATGAAGCGTTCGAGCGATCCGCCCGGACACATCTGCATCGCGACCAGGGGAGAGCCGGACGCGGTCGAGATCCGCATCTCCGACAACGGTACGGGCATTCCCGTCGCGATCCGCGACCGCGTGTTCGATCCTTTCTTCACCACCAAGTCGGTCGGGCGGGGCACCGGGCAGGGTTTGGCCATCGCTCACCGGCTCGTCACCGAAAAGCACGGCGGCACCATCCGATTCGAGCCGGCGCCACCGCACGGAACCACGTTCATCATTCGGCTGCCGCTCGCGCTCGCGAGCAAGGCCGCGATTCGCGAAGCGGCCTGACGGCCGACCGGGGGGGAATACCATGTCGCTCACACGCGTGCTGTTCGTCGACGACGAGCCCAACATCCTCGAAGCGATCCGCCGCACCATCCGCGGGCCGTTCGACCTGGTGACGGCTCACGGCGGAGAGGAAGGCCTGCGGCTGGTCAACCAGGGCCCGCCGTTCACCGTCGTCGTGAGCGACCTCCGCATGCCCGTCGTGGACGGCATGCTCCTGCTCACGCACGTGCGGGAGCGCTCCCCCGAGACCGTCCGAATCCTGCTCACGGGCAACGCCGACATGGAGGCGGCGATCAGCGCGGTCAATACCGGCCAGCTGTTCCGCTTCCTGACCAAGCCCTGCCCGGGCAGCGTCATGCGCTCCACCCTCGTGGCGGCGATCGAACAGCACCGGCTGGTCACTTCGGAGCGCATCCTCCTGCAGCACACGCTCCGGGGCAGCATCCGCGCGCTGGCCGAGATGATCTCGCTGGTGCATCCCGCCGTGTCCGCGCACACGAGCCGCGTGCGCCGGCTGGTCGTGGAGATCGGCACCCGGATGCAGGCCGAGGACCTGTGGCGCATCGAGGTGGCCACGATGATGGCGCACCTGGGCTGGGTCACGCTCCCGCAGGGCACCGTCGCCAAGCTGCACACCGGCTCCGACCTGAGTCCCGGCGAAGCCGCGGCCGTGGTGCGCGTGCCGGAGATCGCCGCGCAGCTGCTCGCCAACATCCCGCGGCTCGAGGAGGTACAGACGATCCTCATGTACCAGAACGCGGGCTACGACGGCGTGGGATCGCCCGTTCCCGGCGTCTCGGGCGAGCGCCTGCCGCTCGGCGCCCGGCTGCTCAAGGCCGTCACGGACTACGACGTGCTCGAATCGCGCGGGCTGGACGCCGACTCGGCCATGGCGGTCATGCACTCCCGATCGGCCAGCTACGATCCGGAGGTGCTGCGCATCCTGGGCGAAGTGACCCAGGGCTCCTACCTGACGGGGGTCGTGCGCCAGATGGGCATCCGCGACATGCAGCCGGGCATGGTGTTCGCCCAGGACGTCATGGACGAGCGCGGCCTGCTGCTCGTGGCTCGCGGCCAGGAGGCCAGCGAGAGCCTGCTGCGCCGCCTGCACGAGTACGAGGACGCGGGGTTGATGAACCAGCGTGTGCTGGTCATGACCCCGGGCACCGGGGCGAATCGCAAGGCCGCCTGACGGGCGCCCCGCCGCCCGTCAAGCTCCGACGATTCCTGCCGAAGCTGCGGTGAGGAACCATGGAGGGATCCCGCCCCGGATGGGGCGGGACGGCCAGGCTCTCGATGCGGTCATTCGAACCGGACGGCCCGGAGAAGACATGAAGCGAATCCTGTGCGTGAATGACGAGACGCGCGCCCTCGAGCAGTGGCGACGCATGCTCCTCGAACGGGAACGCAGCTGGGAAGTGCGCCTCGCGACTTCGAACGCGGACGCGCTCTCGGTGCTTCAGTCGTGGCCCCCGGACGCGGTCATCGCGGCGTCGCATCCTCCGATCTCCGACGGCGTGGGCCTGCTGTCGCACGTGCGCGACCAGCGCCCCGAGACCATCCGCATCGTGGTCGGCGAAGTGTGCGCCAACGAGAACTCCCTTCGCGCGCTCAAGGTGGTGCACCGCGCGCTTCCCGACACCGTGGACGGCGACCTGCTGGTGGAGACGTTGCGCCGCACGCTGCTCATGCGCGACTACGTGTCCCAACCGCAGTTGCGCGCCCTGCTCGGCCAGGTCGGGCAGCTTCCCGCGGTGCCGAGCGTGTATGCGGAGCTCACCCGGCGGCTGTCGGATCCCTCGGTGTCGGTCTTCGAGCTGGGCGAGCTGGTCGCCGAGGACTCCGCGCTGACCGTGCAGGTGCTGCGCCTGGCGAACAGCGCGTACTTCGGCCGCGGCCAGGTGGTCACCCGCATCACCGACGCCGCGGCGCGGCTGGGAACGCGCCTGCTGCGCTCGCTCGTCCTTACGGCCGAGGTCTACGGCCACATGCCGGTGACGCCGGCGCTCAGGGAAAAGATCGAGGACATGCAGCGCCACGCGTCGCTCGTCGCCCGCATCGCCTCCGGCCTCGACCCGCGCGCGTCCTGGAAGGACGACGCGTTCACCGCGGGCCTCGTCCACGACATCGGCAAGCTGCTCATGATCTCGCGCCTGCCGGACCTCTACGCCCGCATCGAGCGCGAAGCGGCCGACAGCTACCGGCAGGAGTACGAAGTCGAGCTGGAGACGCTGGGAGCGCACCACGGCTCGCTCGGCGCCTGTCTGCTCGGGATGTGGGGACTGCCGAGTACGGTGATCGAAGCCGTCCACGGGCACCACGACCTGGCACTCGAGGTCCCGCACACGCTCAACGCGGTGCGCGCCGTGGCCATCGCCGACCGGCTCGCGCATGCGGCGACCGATACCGAGGAACTCAAGCTGCGTTCGGAACCTCTGCCCATGGCGGTCGTCACCGACCCGCGCTGGGCGTGGTGGCGCGAGATGGCGGAGCAGATCGCGAACGAAGGCAGCGTCGTCTGAGCGGCACCGGACTCCGCCCCGCGCGGGCGGCAAACGAGGAGTGAGCATGCGGCGCGTTCTGGTGGTGCACGACGATGCGGTGGCGCTCGAGCGCCTGCGCCGTGCCATCCAGCAGCGCGAGCCGGGCTGGGAAATGCGCTCGGCCTTTTCGACCGAGGACGCGTGGCAGGACGTGGGACAGACGGTGCCCGACGTGATCGTCACCGCGGCCCGCCCCAACCTGGACGGCGTGGGACTGCTCGCGCGCATCCGCGACTCGCACTCCGACGTGGTCCGGGTGATCGTGGGTGTGGAGGGTGAGGACGAACAGGCGCTGCGCACGCTTCGGATCGCGCACCGTTCCGTTCCCGAGCCCGTGGACATCCACGACCTGCTCGAAGCCATCCGCCGCACGCTGCTGCTGCGCGAACTGGTCTCCAACAAGGCCATCCGCGACCTGTTCGGCAAGATCGGCAAGCTGCCGCCCGTGCCAAGCGTGTACTCGCGCCTGACACGCCGCCTCAACGACCCGTCGGCGTCCGTGTTCGAACTGGGCCGCATCGTGGCGGAGGACCCCGCGCTGTCGGCGCAGGTGCTCAAGATCGCGAACAGCGCCTACTTCTCGCACGGCAATCCGGTCACCCAGATCACGGCGGCCGCGGCGCGCCTGGGAACGCGGCTGCTGCGCTCGCTCGTGCTGACGGCCGAGGTGTACAGCCGTTTGCCCATCTCGCCGTTCATGGTGGAGCGGCTCGAGCGGCTGCAGCGTCACTCTTCGCTCGTCGCGCGCATCGCCTCGTCGCTGGAACCCGGCATGGCGTGGAAGGACGACGCGTTCACGGCCGGCCTGCTGCACGACGTGGGCAAGCTGCTGCTCGCCTCGCAGGAGCCCAACCTGCACGAGTTCATCGCCAGCGAGGCCGAGCGATCCGGACGATGCGAGCACGAGGTGGAGTTGGAGAAGATCGGCGCCCACCACGGCACGCTCGGCGCCTGCCTGCTCGGCATGTGGGGACTGCCGAGCCCCATCCTGGACGCGGTGAACCTGCACCACGAGCTGCCCGCCGTGCTTCCCACGCCACTCACGCCGAGCGCGGCTGTGGCGCTCGCCGACCTGCTGGCGCACGCCATCGAACCCGATCCCCGCGGCTCGGCACGCAGCGCGCCGGGGCTGATCGGCGCCATGCGGGACCCGCGCTGGAGCAACTGGTTCGAGATGGCGCGCGCGCAGGCCGAATCCACCGTCGCCGGCTGAGCCTGTTGAGCCCGGCCCGATTGCGGGCGCGTTGACGCGAACTTCACGCGTGTAAACGGCGCTCGGGCAGTTTCATCTTGACCCGCCTCCCCCGCGCCGAGTTATATCCCGCGCACGATGAACCGCCTCCCGAGCAATGCCCGCCGCGCGATGTGCGCCTCCATGCAGATGTCCATGTGTATGGACATGTGCATGTGCACGCACGCGCGGAGACTGGAGATCGGGGAGTAGCGCAACACCACCGGTTCGAAGACTCAGGATCCGCGACGGCGCTGCCGGGGCGGATTTTTCGTTTTGGGGCGCGTCGCGGAACCACCGGGCAACGAACCACCACCGGAGGAGAGCGACATGTCCGCACCGCGCACGAGCCACCGCTTCGAGACGCTGCAGCTGCACGCCGGCCAGGAACCCGCCCCGGGCACCAACGCCCGCGCCGTCCCCATCTACCAGACGACTTCGTACACCTTCGACGACTCCGAGCACGGCGCGCGGCTGTTCGCGCTGCAGCAGTTCGGCAACATCTACACGCGCATCATGAACCCCACGACCGACGTGTTCGAGAAGCGCATCGCCGCGCTCGAAGGCGGCGCCGCGGCGGTGGCCACCGCCAGCGGGCAGGCCGCGCAGTTCCTGGCCCTTTCCACGCTCGCGCAGGCCGGGGACAACATCGTGTCCACCAGCTACCTGTACGGCGGCACCTACAACCAGTTCAAGGTGACGCTGCCGCGGCTGGGCATCGGCGTGAAGTTCGTCGATGGCTACGATCTCGAAGGCTTCGCGCGCGCGATCGACGACGGCACCAAGGCCCTGTACGTCGAGTCGATCGGGAATCCCGGGCTCGACGTTCCCGACTTTCGCGCGCTCGCCGCGCTCGCGCACGAACGCGGCGTTCCGCTGATCGTGGACAACACGTTCGGCGCGGCCGGCTGGCTGGTCCGCCCCATCGAGCACGGCGCCGACATCGTGGTGGCGTCCGCCACCAAGTGGATCGGCGGCCACGGCACCGCGATCGGCGGCGTGCTGGTGGACGCCGGCACGTTCGACTGGGGCAACGGCCGGTTCCCGCTCTTCACCGAACCGGCGCCGGGCTACCACGGGCTCGACTTCTGGGAGGTGTTCGGTCCCAAGGGTCCGTTCGGCAACATCGCGTTCGCCATCCGCGCCCGCGTCGAGGGGCTGCGCGACGTTGGCGCGTGCCTGTCGCCGTTCAACGCGTTCCTGCTGCTGCAGGGACTCGAGACGCTGTCGCTGCGCGTGCAGCGCCACGTGGACAATGCGCTCGTGCTGGCGCGCTGGCTGCGCGAACAGGACGCGGTCGAGTGGGTCTCCTACCCCGGCCTCGAAGAGCATCCGTCGCACGCCGTGGCCCGGCGCTACCTGAAGAACGGCTTCGGCGGCGTGCTCACTTTCGGCGTGCGCGGCGGGCGGGAGTCGGCGCGCCGCGTGATCGACTCGCTGAAGCTGGCGAGCCATCTGGCCAACGTGGGAGACGCCAAGACGCTGGTGATTCACCCGGCCTCGACCACGCACCAGCAGCTCTCGGACGACGAGCAGCGCCGCTCGGGCGTGAACCCGGGCCTCATCCGCGTTTCGGTGGGCATCGAGCACATCGACGACATCCGCGCGGACTTCGCCCAGGCGCTCGCCGCGGCCAGCGAGGTGCCGGCATGAGCGGCCGAGCTCTCCACTCCACCCCCAGCACCGTCACGCTGCCGGGGCCGTTCCGTCTGGAGTCGGGCGTGACGCTGCCGTCCCTCACGATCGCGTTTCACTCGTGGGGACGGCGCTCGCCATCGGGCGACAACGCCGTCGTGGTGTGTCACGCGCTCACCGGAACGTCGGATGCGGCCGTCTGGTGGCCCGAGCTGATCGGGCGGGGCCGTGCGCTGGATCCCGCCCACGACTACATCCTCTGCGCCAACGTGCTCGGCGGCTGCTACGGCAGCACCGGTCCCGCCTCGCCAGCGCCCGACGGGCGGCCGTGGGGCGCGCGTTTTCCGCGCGTCACCGTCCGCGACATGGTGCGCGCGCAGCAGCGGCTGCTGGACGCGCTCGGCGTGACTCGCGTGCGCCTGGCGATCGGCGGCTCGCTGGGCGGCATGCAGGCGCTGGAGTGGGCGCTGCTGGACTCCGGCGTCGAACGCGCGGTGGTGATCGCCGCGCCCGCGCGGCACGACGCCTGGGCGATCGCATGGAGCGACGCGCAGCGCCGCGTGCTCGCGGCCGTGCCGCACGACGACGAGTTCGGGCACCGGACCGGGGTCGCCGCGGCGCGCGCGATCGCCATGATCAGCTATCGCGCGCCCGCATCGCTGTCGCGGCGCTTCGGCCGCGACGAGGGCGAGCACCTCGAGTTCTCGGTGCAGGACTGGCTCGCCCACCACGGCCGGAGCCTGGCCGAGCGCTTCGACCGCCACACCTACCTCACGCTGCTCGCGGCCATGGACTCGCACGACGTGGGCCGGGGACGCGGTGGCGCCGAGCGCGCGCTGCGGACGCTCGACAAGCCGGTGCTGGTCGTGACGGTGCCGAGCGACGTGCTGTATCCCGCGGCCGAGGTGGAGCGCATCGCCGAGTGGCTGCCGGCAGGCGAGCTGGCGCGGCTCGACTCGCCGCACGGGCACGACGCGTTCCTGATCGAGCAGCGCGAGGTGGGTGCGCTCGTGCAGGCGTTCCGCCGCCGTCACGAGGGCGCGCCGCGGCTGGCCGCGGCGGGAGGCGGAGCGTGACGGCCCTGCGGCAGGACCGGGGCGCGACGCCGCGGCGGGTGGACGTGGCGCTCGCGGGAGGAACCGGCCGAGTGGGGACGGCGTTCGCGACGCTGCTGGCGGAGCGCGCCCCGGCGGTGCGCGCGTCCGGCCTCGACCTGCGCCTGGTGGGCGTGGCGAGACGCTCACGCTGGCGCTGGGAGCCGCACGGCCTGCCGCTGGCCGCGCCCCATGACCTGCTGGGCGGCGCGCCGTCGTCGGGGACGGCGGAGTTCCTCGCGCGTTCGCGCGCACACGGCTCCGCTCCGCTGGCGCTCGTGGACTGCAGCGCGAGCGAGGAACTGGCGTGCGGATACGCGGGGCTGCTCGAGGCGGGCGTGGCGGTGGTCACCCCCAGCAAGCTCGGCAGCGCGCACAGCCAGGAGCGCTGGAACGCGCTGCACGCGCTCGCCGCGGGGGGCGCCGCTCCCTACCGGTACTCCGCCACGGTGGGCGCCGGCATGCCGGTGCTGTCGGCCGTGCGCCGACTGCGCCGCCGCGGCGATTCGCTGCGCGCGCTGCGCGCCGTGCTGTCGGGATCGCTGTCCGCGGTGCTGTGCGCGGTGCAGGACGGCGCGCCGTTCTCGCAGGCGGTGGCCGACGCGCGCGAACGCGGCTGCACCGAGCCGCACCCGGGCGACGACCTGTCGGGCGAGGATGTCGCGCGCAAGCTGCTCATCCTGCTGCGCGAGGCGGGAATCGGCGTGGAGCGCGCGGACCTGCGCGTGGAATCGCTGGTGCCGGCGGGCCTGCTGCGCGAGCGCGACCCGGAGGCCTTCGTCGAGGCGCTGCCGGCGTTCGACGAAGCCTGGAGGGCGCGCGCCGAGGCCGCGTGGTCGGCCGGCCGGAGGCTCGCATTCGTCGCGGAGTTCGACGGCGGCCGCGCGCGCGCCGAGGTGCGCGCCCTGCCCGAGTCCGACCCGCTCGCGTCGTTGCGGCCCGGCGAGAACCGCGTCGAGATCCTCACCGCCGAGGGTGGCGCCGTACCGCTGTCCATCTCGGGACCCGGCGCCGGGCCCGAAGTGACGGCGGCCAACGTGCTGTCGGACCTGCTCGATGCGGCGCGCGGCGCGTGGGGAGCGCGCGACGCGGGCGCCGGGCGCTACGAAGCGCCGCGCGAAAGGCGGGTGGCGAGCGCCTGATATTCCTTTTCGAGCGCCATATCGGCCGCGGTCCGCCCGTCGTCGCTGCGCGCCGCCGGGTCGGCGCCGTGGCCCAGCAGCAGCAGGGCCAGTTCCTCCTCGCCGTGCATCGCGGCGGACATGAGCGCGGTCCAGCCTTGATGCTGGGCGGCTCCGGCGGGCGCTCCGCCCTCGAGCAGCACGCGGCAGGTGTTGAGGCTGCGCGCGGCCGCGGCGCTGTGCAGCGGGTGAACGCGCATGGCGTTCCGTGACGGCGCCGCGGGATCGGCGCCCGCGTCGAGCAGCGCCTTCGCCAGGCCAGCGCGTCCGAAGAAGGCCGCGAAGTGCAGCGCGGTGAAGCCGTCGCCGGACCAGGCGCCGGACAGCGCGGGATCGCCCGCCAGCAGATCGCGCAGGCGCGCCTCGTCGCCGAGCGACGCGGCCTCGAACACGTCGAGCGAGGGAACCACCGCACGCAGCGCCTCGACCACGCTCTCCTGCCGCATGTAGCACGCCCACATGAGCGCGGACACGCCGCTGGCGTCGCGCGCCATCGCCGCCCCGGGATCGCGCCGCAGCAGGGCGATCACGGCTTCGGTGTCGCCACCTCGAATGAGCGTCAGGATGTCGTCGGTCGGGGACGTCATGGGCGGATCTCCGGGACACGGTCGGCGGCGCGCGCGACGGGCATCCTAGCCCGGCGTCCGGGGCGTCCACGAGGGGGAATCGCGCCGATTCGCCGGGTTTGACGGGTCCGCGAGGCGCCCCCTAACCTGCCGCGCATGCCCTTGGTCCAGATCGAAGACACGCGCCACAAGGCGCGCCGCGCGAGCGTCACCTGCCGCGTCGGGCGCGTTCCGCTGGGCGGCGACCATCCGGTGGTCGTGCAGTCCATGACCAACACCGACACGGCCGATGCCGCCTCGACCGCCGCGCAGGTCGCGCTGCTCGCCGCCGCCGGCTCCGAACTGGTGCGGATCACGGTCAACACGCGTGAGGCCGCCGCGGCCGTTCCCGAGATTGCGCGGCGATTGCGCGATCTCGGAGTGACCGCCCCCCTCGTGGGCGACTTCCACTACAACGGCCACCTGCTGCTCACCGAGTACCCGGAGTGCGCCGCGGCGCTCGACAAGTACCGGATCAACCCGGGCAACGTGGGCTCCGCCACGCAGCACGACGACAACTTCCGCAAGATGATCGAAGTTGCTGTGGCGCACGCCAAGCCGGTGCGCATCGGGGTCAACTGGGGCTCGCTCGACCGCGTGCTGCTCACGTCCATGATGGACGAGAACGCGCGCCGCCCGCAGCCGCTGCCCGATCGCGAGGTGGTGCTGGACGCCATGCGCGAGAGCGCCATGCGTTCGGCCGCGCTCGCCGAGAGCTTCGGCCAGCCGCACGACCGCATCGTGCTGTCGGCCAAGGTGAGCGACGTGCGCGACCTGGTGCAGGTCTACCGCGCGCTCGCCGCCTGCAGCGACTACCCGCTCCACCTGGGGCTCACCGAGGCCGGGCTGGGGACCAAGGGCATCGTGGCCACCACGGCGGCGCTCTCGGTGCTGCTGTTCGAGGGCATCGGCGACACCATTCGCACCAGCCTCACTCCCGCCCCCGGCGGCGACCGCGCCGAGGAAGTGCGCGTGAGCCAGCAGGTGCTGCAGTCGCTCGGCATCCGCCACTTCACGCCGCAGGTCACGTCCTGCCCCGGGTGCGGGCGCACCACGAGCACGTTCTTCCAGGAACTGGCGTCGCAGGTGACCGCGCACATCCAGGCCAGCATGCCGGCGTGGCGCGAGAAGTATCCGGGCGTCGAGGAACTCAAGGTCGCGGTGATGGGCTGCGTCGTGAACG
>JADLGX010000212.1 GCA_020849095.1 Candidatus Eiseniibacteriota bacterium | reverse complement strand
GGCACATCAGCGCGAGCGTCTCGCGCCCGCGCCGGGTCACCTCGTTGGCCGCGTGCACGTCGGCGAAACGCGTGAGTCCGCCCGCGGCCAGGTAACCGTAGGCCGTGTTCACCACCAGCTTCATCGCAGCGGACAGGGCCTCGTGCGTGAAGCGTTCCGCCGATCCCGGCGCCGCCAGGCGGGCCGCCGCCTTCGCGGCGAGCCGGCGCTCGACCAGTCCGTCCACCATGGCGAGCATCGCTCCCAGCCGGTCCCGCTTCGGGCCGATGCGATAGGTGCGCATGAGCGACGGATACAGGCTCGCCACGTCGGCCTTGACCACGCGCTCGGCCACGCCGGTCGCGAACAGGTGCAGCGCCGCGCCGCTGTGCGTGGTGCCGTCGCCGGCTTCGTGCGCGGGCAGCGCCGCGCCTGCGCGCAGGTAGGTGCGAACGAGCATGGGATCGATCACGCCCGTCGCCGCCCCGGCGTCCGCCAGCTTTTCGTAGCGGCGCGGAGCCAGCTGCGCCAGCGCGTACGCCGCGCCGCCCAGCAGCCGCGCCAGCGCCGCCACCTCGACCACGTCGGCGGTGGCGTAGCGCCGCACGCGCTCGGGGTCGGCCCGCCACGTGGAGTAGATCTGGTCGCCGCGCACGAGTTCGCGATTCGGCGGCGCGATCCCGAAGTGGCGCGCCACCGCCTTGAGCCCGTGCCCGGGCAGTTCGCGCACCGCGAAGTCGTAGCGGCGCACGGCGTCGAGCGTGTCGATGCACTCGCGCCCCGGCAACACCCAGCGCACCTGGTCGCGGCGCGCGCCGCGCGGAACCAGTCCCAGCGCGGGCAGCCGTCCCAACCCGAGCGGCGCGCCGAGCCGCTGCGCGCGGCGCTGCAGGAACGGCAGGTCGAACCCGTGCAGGTTGTGGTTCTCGATCACGTCGGGGTCCGATTGCGCGATCGAGTCCACGAGGCGACGGATCAGGTCGCGCTCGGCGGCATCGCCCTCGCCCGACACCTCGAGCACTTCCTCGGCGCCGTCCGGATGGCGCACCGCGACCATGAAGATGCGGCCGCGCTCGGCGCTCAGTCCCGTGGTCTCAAGGTCGAACTGCAGGCGGCGCAGCTGGTCGAACGGAAGGTCGCGAAAGTACGTGCGCCCGGACATCACGAGGTACTGCTCCTCGGGCGGCAGCGACAGCACCTGGCTCTTGTCGAGGTCGCGCAGGTGGCCGACCGCGCGCCCCAGGCGCTTCGCGGCGCCGGCCAGCACGGCACGCGACAGCGTGCCCCCGTCGGCCGCGCTCACGAGAAAGCGCAGCTGCCCGGGACCCTCGAGTTCGCGCCAGCTGACGGCCGCGCGCGCATCGCCCTCCGGCGCCAGCGCCGCGCCCAGGTGCGCGAGGTCGTCGAGCCGGTCGAGCAGCAGCCACGGCCGGAAGCGCTCCTGCTCGCGCACGAGTTCGCCCGTCGCGGGCAGCCGCCGCCACACGTGCGCGACGCCGTCGGCCTGCGCCCACACGGACACGATGCCGGGCGTGGGATCCCAGCCCCACAGCCATTCGGGCGGGATCGGTGGCGAGCCACGCTCGGCGGTCACCACGGTCTCGAGGAGTCTCGGG
This sequence comes from Candidatus Eiseniibacteriota bacterium, assembly GCA_020849095.1. GTDB lineage: Bacteria > Eisenbacteria > RBG-16-71-46 > RBG-16-71-46 > RBG-16-71-46 > CAIXRL01. Next base: position 2,352 of record JADLGX010000212.1, on the reverse strand, counting down.
GCAAGCAGGTCACTCCGGTTCACGGCCGCGGCGCGCGGCTGATGTCATCGCAACCTAGCAGTTGCGATCGGCCGGACGCATCGGCCGATCCGAGCCGGAGCCTGGCTTCGCGCTCGACCGCACTCGTCTCTTCCCTGCTCGCGTCCGTCGCGCACCCTCGGACGTCAGCGGACCGAGGCATGTCTCATGGCACGTGAGCGGATAGTGTCGGCTCGCCCGTCTCCCCCCCTGCCAGGAGCTTCCACCATGCGATCTTCGCTCATGCTGCTGTGCGTTCTGACGCTCGGCGCCGTCCTGCCGTGGACCTCGCCGTGCGCGGCGGAACGCGCCGCCGATGTCCGGCTTCCCGCCGGCCCGCCGGCGGATCGCTTTCGTGAACTGCTGCAGGCCATGCACAGCTCGGATCGCGCCGTACTCGCGAAGCACGCCGAAGGCGCCTTCGCGCCCAGCATGATGCGGCCGGACGACTCGATCCTCGATTTCCTGCTCGGCCAGGTCCAGATGAGCGGCGGTTTCGTCGTGCGGCGAGTGCTGCAGAGCGCCGACCGGCAGATCACCGTGCTGGTGCAGGGCAAGCAGAAGCCGGACGTCTGGCTGCGCTACGTGGTGGGAGTCGAGCCCGAGGCTCCGCACCGCGTGAACGGCATCTTCACCTATCGCGCCTCCGCCGCCATGGCGGGTGAGCCGGACGGGCCGGTGCCCGCCGAACAGCTTCCGGCCCGTTTCGCCGAACTCGTCGATCGTATCGCCGCGGAAGGTCGCTTCTCGGGCAGTGTCTGCCTCATGCGCAATGGAGAAGCACTCGTGAGCAGGGCGTGGGGCGAGGCCGACCGGGAGGCGCACACACCGAACAGCGACACGACACGATTCGGCATCGCCTCCGTCGGCAAGATGTTCACCGCGGTGGCCATCGCGCAGCTCGCGGAAGCCGGCAAGCTCCAGATCGAGGACCGGGCCGCGAAGTTCGTGCCGGGCTGGCTTCCTCCGGGCGCCGAGAGCGTCACGATCGCCCAGCTGCTCACCCATACCTCGGGGTTGGGCGACTACCTGGGAGGCGTGGTGAACGATCGCTCGGGCCGCTCGTTCGATGCGCTCGAGGACTACCGGCGATTCGCCGTCGAGTCGCCGATCGCGTTCGCCCCGGGGAGCGCCTTTCAGTACAGCAACACGGGCTATGTGGTCCTCGGCGCCATCCTCGAGAAGGTCTCGGGCCTCCCATGGCACGATTGGGTGAACGATCGCGTGCTCGCCGCGGCCGGCATGACGCACTCCGACGCGAAGCGCGACGGCCACCGACCGCGAGGTCCGATCGCCACCGGGTACCACCTCTCGGAGGAAGGCGTCTGGGGGCGCACCGACACGCTCCGGGCCGGCAACGGCACACCGGCCGGAGGCGGAGAGGCCACGGCGAAGGACCTGGCCCGGTTCGGGACCGCATTGTTCGAGGGCCGCCTGGTGACGCCGGCCATGCTCGCCCGAATGACGGAACCGCGGGTCGCGATGGCCGGAACGGGCAAGCAGTACGGCTACGGCACCGAGATCGTCAGCGGCCGTGAAGGACGCAGCATCTTCGGACATGAAGGTGGCTTTCCCGGTGTCGGCGCGTCACTCGAGGTGTACCTCCCCGAGGGCTATGTGCTCGCCGTGCTATCGAACACGACCGGCGGCGCGGCGCCCGTCGCCGACGCATGGCGCGACCTGCTCCTGCGTTCCATCGCGCCGGCCGCGAAGCCATGATCGAGGGACGCATGACGGGCATCCCCGGTTCGAGCCGGCTCTCTCCCTCGACATCTCGCGCGCCTTGCCCGATTCTCGCGCGCCACATTCCATGTCCCGGCCTCTGGCCCGGGATTCGACTCGAGCCGGGGAACCCTCATGCCGTCGACCGACAAGAAGACCTTTGGGCAGCAGATGCGAGCGCTCCACCGTGACATCGGCTTCGTCGTCGCCGGACTCACGATGCTGTTCGCGCTCAGCGGCATGGCGCAGATCTTCCGCGACACCGACCTGCTGCAGCACGAGATCACGACCCCGGTCCAACTGGAGCCCCGCCTGGCCGTCGAGGCGTTGGCGCCCGCGCTCAAGATGCGCGAGGTGCGCGTGCAGCGGACCGAGGGCAGCATGCTGTACTTCCGCGGCGGCACGTACGACAGCGCCACGGGCAAGGCCGAGCGCATCCAGAAGGAGTGGATCTTCCCGCTCGACCGCATGACCGCGGTGCACATGTCGCCCAGCAAGCAGCCCATGCACTGGCTCACGATGGCCTACGGCCTGCTGCTGCTGTTCATGGCCGGATCGTCGTTCTTCATGTTCAAAGGCGGCAGCCCCATGCAGAAGCGCGGGCTGGCGCTG
>JADLGX010000211.1 GCA_020849095.1 Candidatus Eiseniibacteriota bacterium | reverse complement strand
GTCGCCAGGTGCACCACGCGGCGGCCCGGAGCGAGACGCTTGAACGCGCCCTCGTCGGCGGCGGCGCCGGTCAGCATCTGCACCCGCGACGTGTCGGCGCCCGCGGCCAGACGGCGGCCCAGCGCGCTCACCGCGCGCGCCTCGCCGAGCGAGGCCGGCAGCGCCTCGAAACGCTCGTCGAGGAATGACCGGCACGACGGCAGCAGGCGCTGGGTCGCGGGCGCGGCCGACACCACCGGCGAATCCGCGCCGTCATACTGCATGCCGCCCAGCGCCAGCATGCCGCTGCCCGGCGGAACCGCGGGCGCGAGCAGCTCGCGCTCGTGGTTGAGCCGGTGCAACACGAACGGTTCGTCCACCAGGAAGCGATCGCGCCCCACCGGCAGCGCGTACCAATTGAGCTTGTGCAGCTCGCCGTCCGGCACCACGTACACGTCGCTCGCGCCCGCCAGTCCGGAGCCGAGCGGGTCCCACACCAGCTTGCGCACGCGCTCGCCCGCCGCGCGCGCCTCGGGCGAGGCGCCCCGCACCAGCAGCGCCTGGCGCCACGCGGACAGCGCGGCGTCGATCGAATCGGCGCGCCCCAGTTCCACTACGCGCGGCGCCGGGTCGCCCGGGCGCAGCACGAACGCGGCGTACCAATCGCGCGGCGCCCACACGTGATGGCGCGAATCCGCCACATCGAAGTACGAAAAGCGCGAGTAGCTCACCAGCGCGCCGTTCGTTCCCAGCCGGCCCGCGACCGCATCCACCGTCACGTCCACCATGTCGGCGGCCGGGCCACCGCCCTCGAGTTCGCGATGGCGGATCTCGGCGCGCAGGCTGTCGCGGCGCAGCGCCTGCTCGCGCGTGTCGGGCGCGCGCAGGGCGGCGATCACCTGCGTGGCGAGCTCCCGCCGCAGCGCCCCCGCCGACCGCGCCGACACCGACGTGTCCGACTGCACCCGCACGCGGCGCAGCATGGATTCCAGCACGAGGCCGCGGCCGCCCACGGTCGAGCTCCACGCCTCGCGGCGCATGTCCGGCGTGGCGCCGCCCCACTTCATCCCGATCGTGTTGAGCAGCCCCGCGATGATCCGTCGGTTCGTGGCAAAGCGCAGCGCGTCGTTGTCCGGAAGCCACGGCGCGGTCTCGACGATCACCTGCCGGCGCAGCGTGGCGGAGTACGACGCCATGTCGAAGGCGCGCGCCGCTTCGCCGCGCGACCACTCGAACAGCGACCAGGCCTCGCGCACGTTGGCGACGTCCTCACGCTCGCCGCTCTCGCCCGTGGAGAACGGCGCCATCGCACGGCGGAACCACAGCGTCGCGGCGGCGGTGTCGCCCAGCGCGCGCGAGGACCGGGCGGCCATGTAGGCGGGCAGGCTGCACAGCCGAAAAGTCTCGCCGTGGCGATCGCGGTACGTCTCCCACGCGGCGGCCAACTCGCCGCGCGCCTCGGTGAGGTGTCCCTGCTCGGCCAGCATGCTGGCGAAGTTGATGCGGGTGACGCTCGGGTCGTTGAAGAACATGGGCTCCAACCCGAGCCCGATCTCGACGGCCCGCCGGTAGTGCGCCCCGGCCTGCTCGACGGCGCCGGGCGGCTTCTGGGCCCAGATCACGTTTCCCCAGTCGATGTGCGTGTGCATCTCGCGCACGTTTTCCGTGCCGTTCCAGCGGCGGTTCACCTCGAGAGCGTGCGTGAGCAGTTCGTGGCAGCGCTCGTACCGCCGGAGGTGGTACTGGATGCGGCTGTGGAAGTAGTCCACGTCCCACGCCGCGGCGCGCCCGTCGAGTCCGTGATCGCGCAGGAAGGCGTGGATGCGCTCGAACCGCGCGTCGGCATCCGGCAGCCGCGCCGGATCGCGAAGCGACGCCACCGACCGGCCGATCACGAGCAGCGTGCGCTCGTCCGAAAAACCGAGCTTCTCTTCCATGCGCCGCGCCGCCTCGGCGCGCATCGCGTCGCCACGGACCGCGTCGGAGAGCGACTCGATGAAGCCCTGGAACACCAGCGCCAGCCCGCGCTCGCCCTCGTCCACCGGCTGCAGCGCATCCGCAGCGGTGACGGCCTCGGCGAAGTACGCCCGCGCCACGGCCAGGCGGTCCGCCGACAGCGCGACCGTGCCGGCCAGCCGCAGGTGGCGCGCGCGATCACGCGCCGTCGCGGCGCCCGACAGGCGCGCGAGCGAGTCCGCGATCGCCAGGTGCGCGCGCGGCACCACCACCTGCTGGGTGCTGGTGGCTTCGACCAGCGCCAGATGCGCCCGATAGCGCGCGCGAACGTCGCGCACCCGGCCCGCGTCGAGGCGCGCGAGCGCCGCGCGCGCCGAGGCCTCGGCGGGCCGCCACATGCCCAGCCGGTACTCCACGCGCGAGCGCTCCACCCACGCGGCGGCAATGGCGCGATCCCCGGCGCCGAGCCGCTCGAGCGACGCCACCAGCCGCGCGCCGCGCCACTCCCACGTGGTGTCTCCCATGCCGGGGGCGAAGCCGCGCGCCACGAAGCGCGCGTACTCGGCCTGCGCCTGCTCGCGGTCGAGCGGCGCGGCGGGTCCGGCCGGCGCGGGAATCGCGGCCAGCGCGCTCTCGGCGGCGCCGAAGCGGCCCGCCTCGCACTCGCGCAGCGCGGCGGCCGCGGGGCCGCGAGTGGGCAGGAACGAAGACGCGCCCGCCTGCGTGGGGCAGGCGAGCGCAGTCCACATCGTCAGCGTCACGAGGGCGAATCGGACTCGGTTGCGGCCGGTCGGGGGCATCCGTGCCTCGGCGGAATGAGGGGGGCTAGTGGTGCGTCGTGACGTTCAGGGAATACTCGCGGGCTTCGGCACCGGACACGCCATCGAGCCACGCCACCCGGAGAACGAGCGGTCCGTCGGAAAACCTGCCGGCCTCGAAGCGCACACCGCCGCGAGCCTGCGCTCGCGCCGCGGGCAGCTCCTGTCGGGCGAGCACGTCGCCGTTGACCCGGCGCAGCTCCACCACGACGCCGACTCCTTCGGGCAGGAACAACGCGGGCAGCGTGAGCGGCACCTCCGTCACTCCGGCTGGAATCGAAACCGCGGTGGCCGGGGAGGATTCGCCGCGCGTGGCGTCCGCGATCGCGATGGGCTCCATGCGCGCGGCCAGCGGCGGCGCGGCAACGGATTCGCCGGCTCCTAACGGTGGCGCCGGCGGCGCCTGGGGAACCACCGCGTCGGGCTGCGTGCTTCCGGCCAGCGGGGCCGGGCTCGGTACGTCGCGCTGCGCGGACTGCTGGCGCGCGACCAGGATCATCGCGAGCACCGCGGCAACGCTGCCCGCGGTCACCCATATGCGGCCGTGCGCCGAGCGCCGGACGGTGGGGGCCTGCAGGGGTAGAAAGGGCGGCGCGGGTGCCGGGTCCACCACCGCGCCCGATAGCAGCGCGACCTCGTCGCGGCAATCGGCGCACCCGGAGACATGCAGGCGCACGCGCTCGTCCAGCGGTTCGGCGGCGAGCAGGCCCACCGGCGGATGGCCGGTGCCCTCCCACCAGTCCGCCCGTTCGCGACGGGCGGCGGCCAGCAGCCGTCCGCAATCCGGACAGTGGCGCGCATGGGACTCGAGCACCGCGTTCTCCTGCTCGTCTAGCAGGTCGAGCAGGTGGTCGGCGAGCTGGCTGCGGAACCGGGCGTGGTCGTCGTCATGCGTGATCATGCGTCACCTCCGGGGCGTTCCCAGTCCCACTCGCGATTCGCGATGGCGGCCCGCAGCTTCTTCATGCAGCGGGACCACCTCTGGAGCAATGCGAGATGAGACTGGTTCGTGCGCGCGGCCAACTGCTTGAAGTCCTCGCCCTGCGACCGGGCGTCCGCCAGCTCCACACACGGAGTCTGGCGAGTGCGAAAGAACTCGCGCGCCCGGAATGCCTTCCAGGCCACGTCTTCCTCCAGGTCGAGAAGGTCGCGGCGCATCGAGTCATCGAGCGTCACGGCGTCCTCCTCTTGTACGGGGCGACCGGGCGGCCGGCGCATGCGGCTGCGGATGCGCTCCACCGCCACGCGGCGGGCGATGACGGTCGTCAGCCCATCGATCGCGCGCGGTGGACCCGAGCGCCGGATGAATCTCGCCACTCGCAGCAGCACATCCTGCGTGGCGTCTTCGATCTCCGAGGGTTCCCACCCGCGCAGGTGATACGACATTCGATGGGCTACGGAATTTCGGATGTCCGCCCAGTCGTACCCCTCCATCGAGGGGTCGCGCGGCTCGGCCATGGTCGCTTTCAGAGTGTCGGCTGGCCCGTGCGGATCGGGCTGCGGAGACGGTTCGCGAGAGGTGTTCTACAAGGAAGGCGCAACCTGCCGGGGGAGCAGGTTTGTACACTATTCGGGCGTGAGTCCGCGGGCAAGCAGTCACATTTCCTCCGCACTAGAAGTCGCTCGACCCGGTTTTGTGTGACATCCCCTGTCATACGGCGCCGGCTCGAGCGACTACCTCCATACCCACGCGTCTCCGACGACTCCCGATTGCCCGCGACCCTCCGCCCTCCGGGGCGGCCGCGCTCCGGGAGCTCGGGGTGACGCAGCGGGCGCAGGTCGTCGTCTGGATGATTTCGGGGGAAACATCCTTATTGACGGTTGACCCGGATCCGGTCTCCATCGGACCCTTCCGGACTCGAGCGGTCGCTGCATGAGACCGTCCACGCGTCCGCTGCGGCACCGGCGCGCGGCGGCTGCGGACGGCGGCAGTGGGCGGCACGGGCCGGACTCCGGCGAGCGACCGCCCGGCGCGCCCGAGGAACGGCGCTTTGCGGCAATCGGCCGCTCCCCTATCTTCCGGCCACATGTCCGAGCCGATGCCTCCCTCCATGCCACCGCAGGTGGCCGAGATCGAACGCCACCTCAAGTGGTCCGCGCTCTCGACCGTCCTGTTCATCGCCATCCTTCTGGGGCTGGCGGGCATGGGAATCGCCTCGCTGACCATGAAGCCGCGTCATCCCCAGGGGCTTCCCGACGACCCTGACGCGGCGGCCGCCACCGAGTTGATGCGCGGCCAGGTGAGCGCCGCCACGAACTCGCTGCGCTGGAGCGCCGCGCTGTTGGGCGGGGAACCCGCCAATCGCCCGCCCGACGCCGCCATGCTGCGGCTGTCGGCGGCGGCGCGCACCCGGCTGGATGCCGCACGCCGGCGCGCCGGCGGTGACCCGCGGCCGCTCGCGGCCCTCGCGGCGCTCGACCTGGTCGCGCACGACTACTCGCGCGCGGCCGCGCACTACCGGCGCGCCTGCGAAGCCGCCCCGCGTTACGGCGAGGCGCGGCTGGGCGCCGGCGTGGCGCTGGCGCTGGAGGCCGACCGCACGCCCGAGCCGTGGCAGTCGCGCGCGCTGCGCCTGCAGGCCATTGCCGAGTTCGCGATGGTGGACAGCACGGTGGAGGAGTACCCGCTCGCGCTGTACAACCGCGTGCTCGTGCTACGCGACGTGGACCGCACACGCGAGGCCGCCTACTGGGCGGCACGCTACCTGGCCGTGGACGACACGAGCACGTGGTCGGCCACGATGCAGGCGCTCGTTCAGTAAGAGTTCCGGGCCGCTGGCCCGGCCTGTTACTCGTCGAGCGCGTCCAGCTCGGCCTCGGCGCGCGCGCCCGTGACCGCCGCGGCGCGCGTCTCGCGCTCGATCGCCGCGCGCACGAACCCGCCGAACAGCCGCTCCACGAACGAGCCGCGGGGACGGCGGAACTCGCGCAGGCGGATGCGCTCGCCGCGCGGCACTCCCGCCATCTGGCGCGCTTCGGCGATCGCCAGTTCCAGCCCGCCGATGCCGTCCACCAGCCGGCGCTCGAGCGCGTCGGCGCCGTACCACACGCGCCCCTGCGCGATCGCTTCCACCTGCTCGGGGTCCAGCTTGCGCCCCGCGGCCACGCGCGCCTTGAAGCCCGAGTAGCTGCGCCCGATGGCGGAGTCGGCGGCGGCCTGCGCGGCCGGCGACCAGTTGCGCGCCGGTGACGTGGCGCCCATGTAGCTGCCGCGGTCGAAGTCCTCCTGGCGCACGCCGAGCCGCTCGTACAGCCCCTCGAACGAGGGCTTCACGAACAGCACCCCGATCGAACCGGTCGCGGTGTGGCGATCGGCCAGGATGCGGTCGGCGCGCAGCGCGATGTAGTAGCCGCCGGAGGCGGCGACCGATCCCATGGAGACCACCAGCGGCTTGCCCGTCTCCTTCTTGAGCCGGACGATCGCGTGGTCGATCAGGTTGCTCGCCACCACCGAACCGCCGGGGCTCTCGATCCGCAGCACCACCACGCGCACGTGGCGGGCGCGGAACGCGCGCTCCAACTGCGCGACGAGTGTCTCGTGCCCGAGCGTGGCGCCGTTCAGCAAGCTGCTGCCGCTGCGCCCCTCCTCGATGCCGCCGCTGGCGTACACCACGGCGATCGGCGAGCGCTCGGTCCACGCGCGGCGCGACGGTTCGACGCGGCGCAGGTTCACGGTGCGCGGCCGCCTGCCCAGCCCGGTCAGCCCGCCCGCGGCCTGCCAGGCGTCGTCGCGGTAGCCCACTTCGTCGATCAGGCCGGCGTCGCGCAGGTCGGCCGACGTCCACGCGCGGCCGTCCAGGATGTGCTCGAAGCGCTCGCGCCCCACGTGCCGCGACTCGGCCAGCGCGCGCACGAACAGCTCCTGGCGCTGGTCCAGCGTGCGCTGGATCACGACGGAGTCCGCGCTCGGGGTGCTGTCCGCGCTGTACTGGCGGTACGCCGACTTGTACTGCCCCACGCTGGCGCGATCCATCCGGATGCCCCAGCGGCCCAGCAGCTCGCGGTAGTAACGGCGCTCCGAGCGCAGCCCGAGAGCCATGAACACGGCTTCCTCGGACGCGAACACGCGGTCGCAGGCGCTGGCCAGGTACAAATCTCCGCGCCCGCCGCCGGTTTCCATGCTCGCCACCACCGGCTTGCCCGCCGCGCGCAACCGGTCGAGGCGCGGGCGCAGCTCCTCGAGCTGCGCCATGCCCGCCACGCCGCGCAGCTCGAGCAGCACGCCGCGCGTGAGCGGATCCTCGAGCGCGCGCTCGAGCTGCCGGTGCAGCGAGCGGCTCTGCGACGAACCGCCGCCGCCCATCAGCGACGCGCCGCCTTCGTCCTCGTCGGCCAGCACCCCGCCTGCGCGCACCACCGCCACGCGGCGGTCGCGCTTGCCAGCGAGCGCCGTGCGCTCTTCGCCCGAGTGGGCGGACGCGGACCAGCTCTCGCTCACCGTGGCGTCGCCGCTCATCGTGCTGCCCGAGCGCATCGCGCCGTGCAGCCCGCGCAGCGTGAACGCCATGCGCCACTCGTCGCGCCCGGGGGTGGACACCGCCAGCGCGATGCCGTCCACCGGTTCCAGTTCCGCGCCCACCCGCACACGGGCGCGGCCGCTCTCGTCGCCCTCGAGCATCACCACGTCGGCGGTGAGCGTGAGCCGCGTGCCGCGCGTGTGCGCCGTGGCGCGATCCAGCGCCAGCGGGCGCAGCCCCACGCCCAGCGTCCATTCGCGAGGCACGCGCGCGCCGGCGCGGCGCGGCTCGAACGCGTGATCCACCACGCCGGCCAGCGACAGCCACGGCAGCGGGCGCGACAGCGCGCCCAGCCGGTGATCGGAGTCGGTCACGCCCGCCACGCGCGTGCGATACGCGGTCCAGCCCAGGCGCAGGTCGTCGTCGCCGCCGGACAGCGACACGCCCCAGGCGCGCGAGCGCTGCGTGCCGTTCACCAGGAAGCCGCCGAGCCCGCCCGCGTGCGCGTAGAGCGCGAAGCTCTCGCGTCGCCCGTCGAGTCCCGTCCACTCGGCCAGCCACTCGGCGGAGTGGCGCGTGGCGGTGGAAGCGGGCTGGAACCAGACCGAGCGCGCGTCGTCGAGCGTGGCCACGCCGCCGTCGGGGCGGGCGGACTGCGCGGAAGCCGGGGCGGCGCACGCGCACAGCACGAGCGCGAGCGCGATCACGAAGAAGCGCATGGGAGACCTACTGGGAAAGAGTGACGCCGACGCGTGGGCAGTGCGCCGCGAGCGGGCACTGCGAGCAGCGCGGCTTGCGGGCGTTGCACACCGCGCGGCCGTGCAGGATCAGCCAGTGCGAGACCAGCACCCAGTCCTCGCGCGGGATCAGCGGCTGCAGCGCGAACTCGATCTTGACCGCGTCCTGCTCGAGCGTGAAGCCCAGCCGGTGGGACAGCCGCGTGACGTGCGTGTCCACGACGATGCCGGACGTGATGCCGAAGGCGTTCCCGAGCACGACATTGGCCGTCTTGCGTCCCACCCCGCGCAGCGCGGTGAGCGCCTCGAGTTCCCGAGGCACCTGGCCGCCGTGCTTGGACACGATGTCGGCGCACGCTTCGCGGATGGACTTGGCCTTCGAGCGGAAGAACCCCGTCGAGCGCACCAGCTCCTCGACGTCCGCCTGCGCGGCCGAGGCCAGCGCCTGCGCCGTGGGGTACCTGGCGAACAGCGCCGGCGTGGTCATGTTGACGCGCTCGTCCGTGCACTGCGCCGACAGGATCGTGGCGATGAGCAGCTGCAGCGGAGTCTCGAATGCCAGCGCGCACTTCGCGTCGGGGTAGTGCTCGCGCAGCAGGTCGAGCAGCGCCTGCACGCGAACCGGGTCCGGGGTCAGCACGGCCTCCTTGGCGGCGCGGCCCGCGGCCTTGCGCGGCGCCAGCGTGGGCTTGCGCGCGGCCTTCTTCTTGGCGGCGGGCTCGGCCGGGCGCGCGCCCTTGAGCGTGTGCGTGGCGCGCGAAGCGGCCGTGCGCGACTTCCCGGGGGCCGATCGCACGCGAGGGGACGCGGGCACCCGGGGAGTGGCGCCGGACTTGTTGCGGCGCGAGCGTGGCGACTTGCGTGGCATGACGAGCGGCAGCGTAGGCGGGCGCTGCAGCGGGCGCAAACGCCGGCCGGCGCTCGGCGCCCCCAATCGAACGCGCCCCGCGGTCCAATGACCACGAGGCGCGCCGGTTGCCCGAGAGAATCCAACCCGATCCTCAGAATCCCCAGGCGAGTCCCATCCGAAGTCCCATGCCGTCGGCGTTGACCGACTCGCGGTACGTGCCGCCGCCGAGCACCTCATCCACGTCGCGCGTGAGCTCGCCGCCGTTCACGTAGATCTCGCCGGTGACGCGCGTGCGTCCCGACAGCGGCAGCGCGGCGCCGCCCCAGATCTGCCAGCCCCAGCCGCCGAACGTGCCGTCGTACGTGTCGCCGGTCTGGTAGTTCTCGGCCGACAGGTTCAGCACCTGGTAGCCGCCCGCCACACCGAAGAACGGCACGATCGGCATGTCGTCGTCCGCCGACACCTGCACGAACGCCATCATCGGGAAGAAGTGAGTCGAGGCGCTCGACAGGTCGGTGCGCACCTCGATGGGCGTGCCGCCGGGCCCGATCTCGCTGTGGCTGACGCTCGACGCCTTCTCGGTCTTGTGCGCCCAGTCCACGCCCACGCCCAGCTGGATGTTCTTGTCGATCATCGGGCCGCCACGAATGCCCACGAGGAAGCGGCTCGAAGGATCGCCGTCGGGATCGAAGTAGCCGATGTGGATCTGGCTCACGCTGGTGTTGCCGGCCGAGCCGCGATAGCCACTGCCGCGCGGACGGTAGTGCGTGCCGAGCAGTTGCACTTCCGGAGCGACGCTGGTCTGCACGAGCGCGAGGCTCGGAGTGGGCAGCGCCAGCGGCTGCGTGGTGGTGACGGCATCGGCGCGACTGGTGAGAGCGGTGGCCGCAAGCGTTGCGGCAACGGCGACGTGACGAAGATTGCGAATGTTCATGTCATCCTCCCTGCCGGCCGGGGTCATGCCGGTCTCGGTGTCACCCACGCTCTGGCACGCGCCGTGCCGAAGAGTTCCCGCGAGCGCAACGTCCTGTGCGGAGCGCGCGTAAAGCTAGTCCATTTCGCTGCGAGGGAGTGTGAGGTTACGGTCAGCCCGTTGCCAAGTCGCGCGGGGTGTCGCAGGACCGCCGCACTTTCGCCACAGCACGGCCGCCACCTTTTCCTTCCCTCCGGACCCATGACGCCAAACCCGACCGCTTTATTCCTGCTGCTCGCGCTGTTGACCGTCGCGCGCGCCCTGCCGGCAGCCGCCGCCCCGTCCGGCCCCGTGCTGGCGGTGGAAGACACCATGAAGACCGAGGTGTCCGAGGTGCTGGTGAACGCCCCCCGCGTCACCCTGGACGAGATCCTGAATCGCGTTCACCGCGGCGAAATGCGGCGCGACTCGCTGGTTCGCGACCAGAGCTACCTGCAGACCGTTCGCGTGGTGCGCGACACGGACGACAAGCACAAGCCCGTGCTGGTGCAGGAGACCGTGGACCGCGTGTACATGGCCAAGCCGGACAAGGCACGCGCCGTGCGGCTGCGCGACTGGAAGCTCAAGGCCAAGAAGGACGCCGAGGGAGACGACAAGGGCGTCAAGGTGTCGGTGGACTCCGACATGAGCGAAGAGATCGTGAACTTCGCGTTCCGGCCGGAGAACCGCGGCGAGTTCAAGTTCCGCATCGAGGGGCGCGAGATCCTGGGCGACCATCTGATCTATCGGATCCGGTTCGAGCCGCGCTCCGCGCTCGACGTGTTCGCCCCCAGCGGCCGCGTGTGGGTGGACACGCACGAGTACGTGATCGTTCGCCAGGCGCTCGAGTTCAAGCAGTCGCCGGTGCCGCTGTTCCTGCGCGGCATCCGCGGGCTGGTCGTGGAGCGCAAGCGCGAGGGCGACTTCTGGGTGCTGTCGCGCGTGCTCGCGCGCATGGAGATGACCATTCCCGTCCCGGGCGTGGGCAAGTCGTTCGACTTCGGCATCCAATTCTCGGACTACCACATCAACCAGGGCATTCCCGACTCGCTGTTCGCTCCCGCCCGAAAGCAGGCGACCAAATGAACCGCATCATGATGGCCGCACTGGCGGGGCTGGCGGCGCTGGCGGTGACAACCCTCGGTCCGGCCGCACCCCCCGCCCGAGCACAGGGCCCGGAGGGCCCGTACTGGCCGGCTCAAGCTGACACGGCGTTCGACGCCTACGTGCGTTCGATGAGCGACTCGACGGACGCGTTCTTCGGGCTCACCGCGCAGGAGCCGGACACCGCCGGTCTCGACAGCGCGCTGGCCGAGGGGCTCGCCAAGCCGATCGACGCGAAGGCGCCCGTGCGGCTGCAATTCGCGCTGTCGCCGCGGCTGTCGTTCAACCGCGCGACGGGCGCGGTCATGGGCGGACAGGCGGGCATCGGCGCCACGCGCCAGCTGGGACGCGTCACCGGCTGGGCCGAGTGGGCGAACGGGCCCGACTTCTGGATGGGTGGCGGACGCTGGGTGAAGCGCTGGGGCGGCGACGAGGACGGCGCCAGCTGGAAGCTGGACGTGTCGGGCGCGCGCGACTACACGGCGTTCGACCGCGATCACTTCGACCGCCAGTTCGACGCGCTGTACGCCGTCGTGTACGGCAACGACCGCAACCACTACCTGCGCACCGACGGCCTCGACGTCGCGCTGTCGCGCACGTACGCCCAGCGCTGGGCGACGTTGGCGTATCGCAACCAGCTCGAGTCGCCGCTCGTCACGATGGCGACGTGGAACCTGTTCCGCCGCAAGCCCGCGGTGATCGAGAACCGCGCCGCGGCACTGGGGCGCGCGAGCGAGGCGCGCTTGAGCGCGGGCGCACGGCTTCCGCGTGTGCCGGTGACGGTCGAGGCGCAGTGGTGGGGCGCCGGCGGGCCGCTGGGCGGCGACTTCGAGTACTCCCGCGCGCGCGTGGCCGCAGGCGGCGCGTTTCCGCTGGGCGAGCTGTTCGCGCTGCTCCCGCAGGCGCACTACGGCCGCGTGACCGGGCAGGCGCTGCCGCAGAACGCCTTCTATCTGGGCGGCGGCCCCGGGCTGCGCGTGGCTCACGGCCAGTCGCTGCAGGGCACGGGCGCGGCCGGCGCGTCGCTGGAGCTGCTGCTGCAGGACGACCTGCTGCACGCGCTCCACCTGCGCCAGCCGCCGGTGTTCCCGATCCAGGCTTCGGTGTTCGCCGGGCTCGGCGCGTGCTGGGGCTACGACCCGGTCACCGGGCTCGCGCGGCTGACGGACGCGAACTTTCCCGAGGCGCGCGAGTGGCAGCCCGAGGTGGGCGCGTCGCTGCTGTTCCGCCCCGGCATTCCCGATCCCGACCAGTACATTCGATTCACGTGGGCGTTGCCCGTGGGCCCGGGAGACCGCGGGATGCGCGCGGCGTTGTCGATCGGCACGTCGCTGTCGTCGCTGCACCGGCGGTAGCGGTCGCAGGCCACGAGGCCGCGCGCCACGCCGCGCCCGGAGGGCGCAATCTTCCCGGTAGAAATTCACCCCGGCGGGCCGAAGCCCGCCGGGGTTCGTGATGCCTCCCGTCCCCTTGCCCTGGCACCGTACGGGTGGGCCATCACGATCACTGCTCGCGTCGTGAGCCGCTCCGGAGCTCTTTAGCGCTCGCGGCCGTTGTGCTTGAAGCGGTGGATCTGCCGGCTCTGGTGGTTCTGCGCGCGGTTCAGGTGGCGGCGCTCCTGCGGCGTCACGCAGCCGTCCGCCTTGGCGCGACGCTCCATGCGATGCACGTGACGCTGTCCCTTCACCAGCCGGCGCGTCTCGCCGCGCGTCAGCTCGCCGCTGCGCACGCCGTCCCGAATGCGCTCGACCTGGCGGGCTTCGCGGCGATCCACGCGCGGGGTGACGGGGTTGGCGGCAGCAACGGTGGCGGTGAGGGCGGCGAACGCGGCGACCAGCAACAGCACTCGGATGGACTTCATGATCGTCTCCTTCTGTGGTTTGCCGGTGGCCGGTGCGGCCCCCGAGGGAGCGGGTCTGTGTGTCGCAGATACCCATGAGCAGGCGGCGTGCCGGGCGCGCGGGCGGTCGCGCGCAGGCGAAAACTCCCCACATTTCGCGGTGTTTCGGAGAGTGCAAAGGGGCGGGGTGAACCGCTGGGTTCACCTGCCGCGGCGCGGCGTGAACCCGCGGGTTCAGGGCAGCAGCGATCTCAGCCGGCGCACCCACGCCACCACGGCGGGATCACGCCAGTGCAGCCACAGCCAGCCGAGCGCGAGGAACAACGCCAGCGGCAGCACCGCGGCGAGCAGTGCCCACACGCGCAGCGCCACGATTCCCACCCACGCCCACCAGGGCATCTCGTCGCGATGCCACGACCGGCTCGGATCCTCGCGGCGGCCGCTCACGAGCGCAGGTCCAGTTCCATGTAGCGCACGTTCTCGACCGGGTTGGCGTAGTAGGCGGGAATGTCGCGAAAGCCCAGCTCGTCGTACATGGCGTTGGCGGCCGCCATGCGCTCGCGCAACGTGTCGAGCCGCATGGCGCGGTAGCCCAGTTCGCGCGCGTCGGCCAAGATGCGCTCGACCAGCAGCCGTCCCACGCCGCGCCCGCGCGCCCAGTCGCGCACGAACAGGCGCTTCATCTCGCAGATGCCCGGCTCGAGCTCGCGCAACCCGATCGCGCCGGCAACCCGCCCATCCACCTCGGCCACGTACAGCCGGCCCGACGGCGGCGCATAGCGTCCGGGCAGCGCGGCCAGTTCGGCTTCGAAGCCCTGGAAGCACAGGTCCACCTCGAGCCACGCGGCGTACTCGCGAAACAGCGCGCGCACTTCTTCCATGTCGGCCGGTCCGGCCGGGCGAATCGTGGCTCCCGGGGTCGTGGTCATGCGCGGCAGACTATCCCGCGCGGCGCCCGGCCGCACCCCCGCTCGTCGCCCCGAACGCCTCTCTCGTGCCGCGCGCTCTGGCGCCGGGCGACGCCCTGCCGCACGTTGCGCGCGACCGGAAGCGCCCACTCGTGGAGTCGCTGCTCCACGACAACCCGGAGGATCCGCCGTGAAGCTTTTCCGCCCCATGCTGATCGCACTCGCGCTCGCCGCCGCGTGCGCCACGACCACCGCCCACGCCCAGCGCATCACCACGCCACCCGACGGCGACAACCAGAAGGCTTCGGTCATGCAGGGCATCGGGCTCGTGGAAGTCCGCGTGGACTACTCGAGCCCCGACGTGCACGGCCCGCAGGGCGAGGATCGCAAGGGACACATCTGGGGCGAGCTGGTGCCCTACGGCCTGAGCGACCTGGGATTCAACGACTGCAAGGAGTGCCCGTGGCGCGCCGGCGCCAACGAGAACACCGTGTTCTCGGTCACGCACGACGTGACCATCGAGGGCCAGCCGCTCAAGGCCGGCCGCTACGGCCTGCACATGATTCCGGGCAAGGACGAGTGGACGATCATCTTCAGCCGCAACGCGCACTCGTGGGGCAGCTACTTCTACGATCCGTCCGAAGACGCGTTGCGCGTGAAGGTGAAGCCGGTCAAGAGCGAGTACCGCGAGTGGCTCACCTACGGGTTCACGAACCGCATGCCCGACCACGCCACCTGCGTGCTCCAGTGGGAAGAGATGGCGATCCCGTTCGAGATCAAGGTGCCGGACATCGCCGAGCTGTACGTGGCGCAGATCAACCGCGAGCTCGAGGGCGGCGGCGGCTTTCGCTGGAACGACCTGAACCAGGCCGCGCAGTACTGCCTGCAGAACAAGGTGCATCCCGAACTGGCGCTGGCGTGGGCGGACAAGGCGGTCAACATGCCGTTCGTGGGCCAGCCCAACGCCACCACGCTGGGCACGCTGTGCCAGGCGCAGTTCGCGGCCGGCAAGCAGGCCGAAGGGCTCGCGACGCTCGACCGCATGCTGGCGCAGAGCGGGCAGGCGCCCGGACCGCTGCACATGTTCGGCCGCCAGCTGCAGATGGCCGGCAACAAGGACGCCGCGATGCGCGTGTACCAGGCCAACGCGCGCATGAACGCCGGCCAGTGGCCGGTGGCCATCGGGCTCGCCCGCGGCCACGACATGATGGGCGACACCAAGAAGGCGCTGGCGTTCGCCAAGGTGGCGCTGGCCCAGGCGCCGGACGAGCCGAACCG
Organism: Candidatus Eiseniibacteriota bacterium; assembly: GCA_020849095.1. Classification (GTDB taxonomy): domain Bacteria; phylum Eisenbacteria; class RBG-16-71-46; order RBG-16-71-46; family RBG-16-71-46; genus CAIXRL01. Next base: position 8,456 of record JADLGX010000211.1, on the reverse strand, counting down.
CAAGAACGTGCAGACCTACGTCACCACGCTCGAAAAGAAGCTCGCCGGAAAGTAGCCCGGACTCACGAAGGCGCGGCGCATCGCTCGACAGCGGTGCGCCGCGCTCCTTAAGGTGACGCCTTCTTCTCACGGAGGATCACCGCCATGCACCCGTCGCTTCTTCTGCTGCTTCCGCTCGCCGCGCTCGCCGTCGTGTCCTCGTCCGGTGGCGCGCCCGCCTCGCCCGATCGCGGGCGCTACGTGTATCGCCAGGTCCAGGTGGGCGGCGTCTCGTGCAAGTACGCCGTGTGGCTCCCGCCCGGTCACGACCCCAAGCAGAAGTGGCCCGCAGTACTGTTCCTGCACGGCTCCGGTGAGTCGGGCACCGACGGCGAGGCGCCGACGCGCGTGGGGTTCGGGCCCGCGCTGCAGGCACACCCCGAGCGCTGGCCGTTCGTGGTGGTGTTCCCGCAGAAGCCCAGCGACGAAGAAGAGTGGGAAGAGCGCGAGAACATCGCGTTCGCCGCGCTGGAAGATGCCACGAAGGCGTACGCCATCGACACGAAGCGCGTGGCGCTGGCCGGCATGTCGCAGGGCGGGCACGGCACGTGGTTCATCGGGGCGCGCCACCCCGAACGCTGGCGCTGTCTGGTGCCGGTGTGCGGCTACGGCCGGCCGCGCTGCATCTCGGGGCGAATCGCCGCGCTGCCCGTGTGGGCGTTTCACGGCCTGCGCGACGACGTGGTGGATCCCATCGAGACCCAGCGCACCATCGCGCTCACGCGGGAGATCCGCTCGCAGCGCGGGATCGCCCCCGAGACCGCGCGCATGACGCTGTTTCCCGAGGCCAACCACAACGCCTGGGACCCCGCATTCGCGCACGACTCGCTCAACGTGTGGCTGCGCGAACAGTTGGAAGTGCGGTAGCGCCGGCCGCCACCGCCGGCGTATTTCCACGTCCGTAACGCGCGCGTCACGGGGCGTTACGCCCGGCCCCGTATTGTCCTCGGCGAAGGGGATGAACGGGCTGGTCATTCGGCGGCGGGCTGAAACGGGAAACCGGGCCCACGACGAACGAAGACGACCGGCGCGCCACCTCCCCGCAAGTGACTGCATGCCGGCGCGCGCGGGTCGCCACCTCTGGCCTCATCCGCCACGACCACGACGGCTGGACTGCAGAGCGAGCGCTGGGAATCGCTGGAGCTGCGAGCGAGTCCTGGCGTTCCGCATTGTGGGAGCAGAAACCCCGCAAGTGGCCGAAAGACCTGCTTGATTCGGCTGCGGCCGGAGCCGATAATCCTGCCGCAGCACACATCACTGCGCCTCCTCTTTACGCTACCCATCGAAGAGAGCGAAAGCTCCGCGTGAAGGGGAGGCAACTTCTTTTCAGCGCCCTCGCAGAGGCCGCTGTGCACGATCGAGTCGCCTTCATCCTGGATGGAGGCTTCGTCCGCGTGAAGTTGTCCGCGCTGCTCGGCCGATTCCCAGAACCCGCGGACGTCATGGCGCTCGCCAGCCGGATCCAGAGTCACGAGCGGCTGCGGGATTCGCGCTTGTTGCGAGTTTATTTCTACGACGCGCCGCCCATGTCCGGGACCAAGGCTCACCCTCTGAGTGGCAAGCCCTATCGGTTCGATGCCCATCGAATTCGCGAGCTCAACCAGAGCCTGCAGGACGGCCTTGCCCATTCCGCTGACGTCGCGGTCCGCAGGGGAGAGATCGTGTTTCAGGGCTGGCGTCTTCGCGACCGGAGCCTGAAGGAAATCCGGCAGAGCCCACGCCTGCTCACGCCGGAGGATCTCGCGCCACACATCGAGCAGAAGGGTGTCGATCTTCGTATCGGGCTCGACGTGGCGTGGCTGGCCATCAAGCGAATCGTCCATACGATCGTGCTGGTCACCGGCGACAGCGACTTCGTCCCGGCCATGAAGTTCGCGCGGCGAGAGGGGCTGCGGGTCTACCTCGACACCATGGGTCACGGTGTGCGGCCCGGATTGGTCGAACACGCGGACTTCGTCCTGGACAGTTCACGAATGTGGACTCGCGAACAGAAGGGTGGCGGCTAGCTTCTCCCTGAGCTATCTCCGCAGACTCTTCACCTTTCCCCACGAACGCTTCACCGCCGGCACCGGCGCGGCGACGCGCACCACGCCCCCGGTGCACGAAGGCGCCAGCGACACGTTGAGCCCGTTGCGGATCTCGGCCGTCACGCACCCGATGTGCGCGTCACCGGGCACGAGCGCCTTGAACGTGAGGTAGGCGACCACGCCCGGCCCCGAAGTACTGCCGTCGAGCATCGCCGCGTCCATCCATGCGGTGTCGGCGGGCGCCACGTCGGCGAGCAGCTGGGCGAACCAATCTCCGCCGGCGTCGGTGAACACGTTGCCGGCGGGCATGGCGATCAGCTGGAGCCGGACGGCGGAATACGACCACGCGGTCTGCAGCCCCTTGAGGTCGGAAACGGCGTCACACTCCACCCGCAGGGTGAATGTATCGCCCAGCTGCACGGTGGTGTCGGCGGGCGAAAGGCTCAGCTGCGCGGCGTCGGCGCGGGAGGCGCCGAACGTGACGACAGCCAGGAGAAGCGCGAACTGGGCGAACTTGGCGAGAGGCATTCTTGCTCCTGCGGAGAGTTTCAGGGCAGACGGACGAGTGAAGTGGAAACGGAACGGCCCGCCGCATTCAAGCGGGCCCGGTAGATGCCTGGCGAAACCGGACGGCCCGCGTCATCGCGTCCGTCCCACGACACGGCCCGGACACCCGAGGGCCGGTGCCCCGCGTCCAGGCGCCGCACGGCGCGCCCCGCGGTGTCGAACACGACCAGTTGCTGGTCGCCTTCCACGGGGCAGGTGGCGTCGAGCCACTGCACCCCGCGGCACGGGTTGTTGCGAACGCGAATGCCCATCGTTCCGGAAGGCGTCTCCGGCGGCACGTCGAGCGTCGCGCCCCAGTGCACCAGGGCGTCCGAGGTGATCGAGGGATTCACGTACAGGCCGCCGGCGTAGAACTGCGCGCTGCGCAACCTCACCCACGTCGCGCCGGGCGTGGTGGACGCGCGGAACCGCAGCACGGTCAGCTGTGCGGGCCCGGTCAGCGTCGCGTTCGCGCACATGAGCACGTGCGAGATCGTGATGCTGTCCCCGCCGGAGCGGAACACGAGCCAGTTGCTGCCCGTGCACGCGGCGCGCATGGACGTGCCCTCCTGCAGCGACGGCGGACTGGTCGGCAGGTACGTGAGCCTGGACGGGTCGTACTCGATCACGGCGTCGTAGCCGTTGAACGCGCTGCCGGCGACCGGAACCGCCAGCTCGAGCGTGAACGTGGCGCCGGGCGCCACGCCGAGCGTTTCGGGGCTGACGGCAACACGCACGTCGGCGCGCGATGGACTCGCGACGATCGCGGACAGCGACAGGATCAGCAGGACTGCTCCCAACGTTCTTCGCATGCCCACTCCGGGGGAACCGCCGGGGCGGAGGAGGGCGCGCGAGGCGCCCCCCTCCTGCCGGCAGACTGCGTTACGGCATCAGGACCAACCGGCGCGACTGCTTGGCGCCGGGCGAATCGAAGCGAACCATGTACAGACCGGGCGCGGCTTCACGGCCGCCATCGTCACGACCGTCCCACACCAGCGTCTGCTCGCCGGCGGGAAGCGTGCCGTCGACCAGCGTGCGGATGCGGCGGCCGATCAGGTCGTACACCGCCACGCGCGCGTGGCCTTCGCGAGCGAGCGACAGCTGCAGGCTCGTGCGGCCACGGAACGGGTTGGGGTACGCCGTGCCGAGCATGGTGGTCGCGGGAACCGAGGGACGGCTGCCCGCGAGCGAGACCGGGTGGTTGGCGGCGTCGCGCGCCGTCACCGAACGCACGCCGAGGGCGGCTTCACCCGAAGCGATGCGGCGGAACGTGACGTTCACGAGCGCGCCTTCGCCCTCGACACCGGTGCCTTCGCCGAGAAGCGCGAAGTCCACGATGCCGGCGGACGGAGACAGCACCAGCGCGGTGCGGTTCTGCGACTGCAGAAGCTCACCGGCCTCGGCCGACACGAACTCGACCACCTTGCCGTCGTACGAGAGCGCGATGCTCGCGCCCACGATGTCGCCGGCGCCCGTCATGCGGACGGGAACCACGAACGTCTCGCCCACGACACCCGCCGACTTGGCGGCCGAAGCGAACTCGATGGCGTTGCTGGAGGCAGCCGCCAGCATCGGACGGTCCTGCGGAGCCGAGACGGCGCTGTAGTTGATCGCGAACATCATGAGGTCCTCGAAGCCGACCTTGTTGTCCGTGGTCGGGCGGGCGTTCACGGAGAAGTCCGTGGTCGGTCCCACGTCGAGGTAGTTGAACGCGTCGAGCGGCGCCAGCGTGATGCCGTAGTGCGCGCCCAGCAGCGAGATGTCCGCGGTGTTCACCAGGTTGTTGCCCGTGCCCGGCGTGAAGCCGTTGGACACGTCACCCAGGTGGTAGTTGAGCGTGCCGTTCGTGCGGTTGGACACGGCCGAAGTGTTGCCGCACGCATCGGTCGTGAACACGACGTAGTACCAGAAGTCGCGCGAGGCCGGCTCGTCGTACTGACCGGAGGCCGTCACGCCCGTCAGCGTCCACGGGGACGCGGGCGGATAGGACGGAGCGGCCGGAGGAGCGCCACCCGCGTCGTCGTACTCGGGGTACTGGCCGTACGGAGCGCGGTAGACCTGGACCACCGACGCGTCCACCGGAGCGGTGAACGTGAGCAGGATCTGGGTCGTGCCGTCGCCGTCGTTGCCCGTCTTCTTCTGCGCCGCGGCCAGGTTGGCCACCGCCGCCGGACCACCGGTGTCGATCGTGATGTTCAGCGGAGCGCCCGCCGTCACCGCGATCGGAGCGTTGAGCGGATCACGCATCACCACCGCGCCGATCGTGATGGTGCCCGTTCCGTCCGGACCGGGAGCCTTCATGACGGCGATGTTGAACAGCGTTCCCGACACCGCGGTCGAGCCGACCGTCGGTCCCAGGATGGCGCAGTCCACCGTGTACGAGCCGCCGCCGTTGTCCACGACCTGGTAGTTGGTCGGATCGACCGAGTTCAGGTACGTGCCTTCGGTGACGCTCGACGGCCCGGCGCACAGCGCCAGGTTGCTCGACAGCTGGAACGTGACGCTGAAGCCACGCGCGCCCTCGGACGTGGTGCGGGCGACCGTGACCGGAATCGTGATGCAGGTGTTCGCCGCCGACAGGCACGACGGCGCCGGACCGGCCGCGATCACGTTGTCGGGACCGGCGGTGAATCCGCAGGCCGGGTTGGCGTCGCCCACGACGAGCCACGGCGCGGACACGACACCGGCGCCCAGAATGCCGTTGGCTCCACCGGCGCCCGGACCGCCCGCGTTGCCCCACCAGTTGGCGGCGGCGAGGTTGGTCGCCGCGCCCGGACCGTAGAAGTAGTACCCGGCGGTGAGGTTGCCCGTGATGCCGTTGTGGTTGGCGTCCACCGACACACCGCCTGCTCCGCCGGAACCGATGCCCCACTCCCACCCGGTCACTTCGGCCCCGGTGATCGTGGCCTGCAGGTCGGCTCCCTCGGAGTACGCGTCGATGCCCTGCGTTCCCGCGCCGGAACCGGTGAAGCAGCCGCCGTTCACGGCAAAGGTCATCAGGTTCGACATGACGGCATTGGGGCTCATCGCCCCGGCGAACACGCCGTCCTCGATCGGCTGCGCGGGCGCGGGCACGCGACCGGACGAACCGGCCTTCGCGCTCGCGGCGTTCGCCAGCGTGGTCGCGAAGCTGTTGTACAGCTCGACACCCAACGGAGCGTAGCCGGACGGACCGGTCGTGGCGGTGATGGTCGTGCCGTTGACCGAGCCGCTCGCATCCTGGCTGTACACCGAGTACTGGTTGCCGCTCAGCGTGCAGTTCGACACCGCAACCGTCGCGGGGCCGAACATCAGCAGGCCGCAGGCCACGACGCTGGCGCCGGTGTAGTAGCTGCCCGTGACCGTGCAGTTGGTGATCGCGCCACTCGACAGGTAAGTCTGGATGCCGTTCTGCGCGGTGACGCCGGTGGGCCCGGCGCCGGTCACCGTGCAGTCGTGCACGTTCACGGTCAGACCCGTGCCCGAAAGCGCCATGCCGCCCTTCTGCCAGTCGGTCACGCCGCAGTTGCCGACCTCGAGGGCGTACGGGCCGCCGGTGTTGTTGTTCGCCAGGATGGCGACACCATGCTGGACACCGCTGAACGGCGTGTCGCGAACGCGCACGACGTCGCAGTTGATGATCTTGCCGCCGGCGTTCCAGTAGGCGATTCCCGTGAAACGGTTGTTCGCGTTGCCCTGGCCGTTGCCGTCCACCGTCAGGTCACGCACGTCGATGGACGCGGCGCCGGTGGCGAACAGCACGGGCTTGTACGGGTAGGCCGTGGTGAACTGGGTGGCCAGCGACGCCGGCGACACGATCGTCGTCAACGCGCGGCCCGCTCCCTGAAGCGTGAGGTTCTTGCCGCTCACCGCGACCTGCTGCGTGTAGGAACCAGCTGCGATCTGCACGACACCACCCGGCAGCGTGTTGTCCACGCCACTCTGCACGGTCTGGTACGGAGCGCTCGCGCTTCCGAATCCGTCCGGAGCTGCCGCGGCGTTCACGTACCCGATGCCGCGTCCGTTCGCGCCGCCCACGAACTGCGCCGAGATGTAGGCGTTGTTGTTCGCGGCGCTCAGGGCGAGCAGGTCCGGATACTGCGACGAGGTGGTCGAGTTGATGAGCGCGATCTCGGCGCCCTGGTTCTCGGGCGGACCCCACGAGTTGCCCGTGAACGTCAGGGCCGCGCCGTCCACCACGAAGCCGCGCGTTCCGGACACGTGGTTGTTCGTGATCGTGCCGCCGGTCAGCGCGTCGATGTACGCGGGCTGACGCAGGTCGGTGAACGTGTTGCCCATGATGTTGAGGCCGTTGGAGCCGGGCGAGACGACGAGGCCACGGCTCACGACGCCGCCCCAGGGGCCCCCCGGAGGCGGGCCGAAGAACACGTTGTCCCGGATCGTGACGTTGGTCGCATTGACCCACACGATGTTGTGCGGAGCGCCCGGCAGGTCCGTCTTCTGGAACGTCACGTCACGCACGGTCGTTCCCGAGCCGGTCACGACGAGCGCATTGCCGACCGCGCTCGCCACCTGGAAGATCGTGGTGGCGGCGCCGGCGCCCACAACGGTGAGGCCGGGCTGCGTCGCGTTGACGGTCGCGCCCACGACGTACGTGCCCGAGGCCACGTGGATCGTGCCGGTCGGGATCGCGGCGGGCATGGCGTCGCCCAGGTTGGCGAACGCGTTGAAGCCGAACCAGCGGCCCGGCGCCACTTCGACGCCCTGCCCGGTGCCGGCCCAGTTGTCGTCCACGTATAGCGGATCGCTGGTGGCCTCGAAGTCGAGCACGTAGATGTCGCCCGTCGTGAGCGTCACCGTGACGTCGTCGAGCCAGCCGCGGAACGACGCCCAGCCGCTGCCGGTCTGGAACGAGAGAATCGAGACCGGCTGCGGGCCGTAGTCGATCGAGCCGCCCGTCGCGCTGCCGGCGGTGGGATTGCCGGGCACGGTGGACCAGTCGAGCGCGCCGGCCTGCACGTCGGCGAGCGTCGGGGCGAGATAGAACCCCTGATTGCCGCAGTGGTTGGAGTCGAACAACGTGAGCTGATTGGAGCCCGCGCCGGTGTTCCACGCGCTCCAGTTGCCCGGAGTCTGGGGAACGTAGCCGTTGGCCAGATAGGGCTCGGCCGTGAGGCGCTGTCCGTACCATCCGGCGAGTCCGCCGACGCCTCCGGCATAGGGCTGCGTATAGAGCACCATGAAGAAATCGACGCCCGAAGGATTCAGGACGTCGCTCTTGGTGTGATACGTGATCGAGGCGATCTGATCGACGGTGAACGAAGTGCCGAACGTGCTGGCCACGTCGATGTAGGTCTCGGCCTTGGGCGAAACGCTGAGCTTGGACCACGAGCCCGAACCCAGATGCTGTTCGGCGACCGTGGGGGCCATGCTCGAGGCGGTCGCGTAGGGCGCGCCGAGCTTGATCTGGTAGGTGACAGCCTGGGCGGCCGTCGCCACGAAGGCGAGCGCAAGGCAGGCGCCCGCCGCGACAAAGCGGCGAATATTCATGAGGCAGTCCTCAGTCGGTCTTCCCACGCGCGGGGCTCGAGGAGTTGCGCGGCCAACGGCGAGTGGGAGATGGGGAAAGCGACGAGAACGCACCGGGGGATACGGAGGTCGGGGGCGACCGTGTGCGTCATGCACGGGTGACCACGAAGAGCGGGCGCCGAGGCGCCGCCCGTTTCATCACCTCCTCGCGCGTCCGCGCGGGGCGCGGGCGCTCGGAACGTGAGATGCACCGGCTCGGCGGCGAAGTCGGGGGCCTCACGAAAGGCGACGCGCCGAGCGAAAGCCCACGAAGTATCCGGCGGCGCACGCGCGGAGTCACGCGCCAATTTCGGCGAACGGCGCATTTTCGCGCGG
>JADLGX010000210.1 GCA_020849095.1 Candidatus Eiseniibacteriota bacterium | reverse complement strand
GTCGCGCCGCTGCGCTGCACCGCCATGTGGAAGTTGCCCGGCGCGATCAGCACGTGGCCGGGCAGGATGCGGTCGCCGTCCTCGGCTTCCTTGACCCGCATCTGGCACTGCGCGTCGAGCCGCTCGGCGAAGGACTTGGTGAAGTTGGCGGGCATGTGCTGGACGATCACGATGCCCGGCGTGTCGGGCGGCAGCGGCGTCAGGAACTCGCGCAGCGCCTCGGTGCCGCCGGTCGACGCCCCGACCGCGATCACCTTGTGGGTGCTCTTGAGCAGCGCCCCGGCCGGCGCGTGCGCGACGACGGCCGAGGGCCGCGGTGAGCCGTCCGCCGTGCGCCGCGCGCGGATGTGAGCACGCGAGGCGGCCTTCACCTTTTCGACGATCTCGTCGGCCAGTTCCAGCGTGCCGGTGCGCACGTCGAGCTTGGGCTTGGTCACGAAGTCCACGGCGCCCAGCTCCATGGCGCGCAACGTCGTGGCGGCGCCCTGCTCGGTGAGCGAGGAGACCATGAGCACGGGCATCGGGTGGGCGCGCATCAGCTTTTCGAGGAACGACAGTCCGTCCATGCGCGGCATTTCGACGTCGAGCGTGAGCACGTCGGGGTTGAGCGACTTGATCTTGTCGCGCGCGACGAACGGATCCCCTGCGACGCCCACGACCTCCAGTTCGGGATCGTGGGAGAGAATCTCCGACAGCAGCTGCCGCATGATGGCGGAGTCGTCGACGATGAGTACGCGGGTCTTGGGCATGGCTTCTCCTAGAAGAGCTCCACCGAGCTCTGTTGCGGCAGCACGAGCTGCTTCTTGATCTCCAGGTCGTGGCTCTTCTCTTCGCGTGCGAGGTCGCGAGCGACCGCGTCTCCGAGAGCGCGCACCATGGCCCGCGCGGTGTCGGTGGTGAAGACCACCTCGACCGGAGCGCTGCCACCGAGCCGCGAGCTGACGAGCGGAATGCCTTCCGCCTGGAGGAACTCCTTGATGAACTTGGCGTTCTTGCGCGGCACGTCCGGGCTCAGCCCCACGTCGGAAAGCACGTGAGCGGCGCCGAAGGCCTTGGCCTGCATGCGCCGGCGGTCCCCGCCGAGCTTGAGCACCTCGTTGATCAGCACTTCCATGGCGTTGACGCCGAACCGCGTCGGCATGGTCCGTTCGTCGAGCCCGTCCGGAAGCATGAAGTGGTTGATCCCGCCGATCTTCGCGACGGGGTCGTAGATGCAGGCGCAGATGCACGAGCCCAGCACGGTCCGCAGGATCACGGGCTCACGGCTGGCGCGGACGCCGCCGATGATCACGTTCACCTTGGGAAGGCTGCGCGCGTCGGCCTCGTTCGAACGGGGGCGTGACTGGGCGGGCGCTGCCGCGGATGCCGGGCGTGAAGCGAGGCCCGGTCGCTCCGGAGTCGAACGCGCCGCCGCCGGCACCGGTCCCGCTTCCCCGCGACCGACCGCTGGCCTCTGCGCCGGTGCCGGGGGAGCGGAGGCGGTCGTGCAGGTTTCGGGTTCCCCCAGGATTCGTCTCCGGTAGATCGTTCCCCGCAGCGGCTCGAATAGGTGGTTCAGTCCGTTCAGGGTCTCGGAGTGCCCGATGAACAGGTAGCCGTCGGGCCGCAGGCGCTGCGCGAAGTTCTCGACGATCGTGCGCTGCGTGTCCTGATTGAAGTAGATCATCACGTTGCGGCAGAGGATCAGGTCGAACGGCCCCTTCACCCACCAGGGGTGCTCGACGAAGTTGAGCTGGCGGAACGTGATCAGCTGGCGGAGCGCGTCGGACACGCGGACCTTGCCCGCGTTGGCGCCGGTGCCGCGCCGGAAATAGCGCCTCTGCAGGTCGTCCGAGACCGGCGCGATCGCCTCCTCGGGATAGATTCCGCCCTGCGCGCGCTCGAGCACCTGTGTATCGAGGTCGGTCGCGAGCAGTTCGAGCGTCCATTGCCCGCCCTGCGGGAACGCCGACAGGAAGGTCATCGCGAGCGTGTATGGCTCCTCGCCGGTGGAGCAGCCCGCGCTCCAGATGCGCAGCCGCTTCTCGCCTGTCGTCTTCGCGCGCTCCAGGCACTGCGGAAAGAACGTGGAGACCATGAAGTCGAAATGGTGCTTTTCGCGGAAGAAGTCGGTCTTGTTCGTGGTGATCGCGTTGAGCATCTCGCGGAGCTCTTCGCCCTGCGGGTCGCGCCGCGTCACCAGCTCGTAGTACTCGCGATAGGACGCGAGCCCGCGCACGCGAAGGCGCCTGGCGAGCCGCGAGGTGACCAGCTGCTTCTTGGAGTCGCTCAGGGTGATCCCGGACTTCTCGTAGATCAGGTCCCGGATCGCCCGGAAATCCTGGTCCGAAAGAGGCTGGAGTCCGGACGCCGAGACGATGTCCTGGGTGCTGGGCAGCGACGGGTTGGGAATGGGATCCACCATCCGACTTCGATCTCCGCTCTGGGGGAGTCAGGGGCCGCACCGGGAGTTCCCGGAATCGAGCCCGAGCCTGCGCGTGCAAGGTTCGGTTGGGCGGGCGATCTCTTGAGAGCGGCCCTCCGCACGGCCGAAGGGGCGAAACGGGCGTTTCGCACGGCCGCCGCCGCCGGTTCGGGGCTTTGGCGCAGAATCGTCTTGCGCGTGTCATGGGGCGGTCCGCAGACTCGTGTGAACAGGAGGAGCCGATGACCCGACCCGAATTCGAACGCACCATGGCCGACCTTCGCGCCCGCATCGCCGAACTGCCGGAAAACGAACGCGCTGCCCTCGAGGAGCTCGCCCGCGAGACCGTCGAACGCCACGACGAGATCGTGCGCAACTCCCTGCAGGCCACGCGCGGACTCGAGCGCCTCGAACTGGCGTGGGAACGCATGGACACCGCCTGCCGGCGCGTGACCGCGCTCGCGCAGGAAGTCCGCGACACGTTCGAGCGCGCGCAGTCGCTGCCGCCGCCCGCGCCCGGCATGAACTGAGCCCGGACCACCGAAGCGCCCCGGCCCTCCCCGGCCGGGGCGCTTCGGCGTTCCTGAAGTTCATCCCGCGCGCGCCGATACTCCGGTGGCATTCGGCCTCTTCCTTCGTCCAGGATCCCCGACCGCGCATGGAACGCTCCCCCGTCGAAGTCTTCGCCGCACGGCAGCCCATCTTCGACCGCGACCGCAAGGTGCGCGGGTACGAGCTGCTTTACCGCGCGAGCGAACGAAACCAGTACGAGGAGGGAGACGCCGAGGTCATCTCGGCCGTCAGCCTCGAGCGCACCCTGCTGGGCTTCGGGCTGTACGCGCTCATCGGCGAGCGTGACGCATGGATCAACGCGACACGGGGGCTGCTCGTTCGCGGACACTGGGAGCTGCTGCCGCCCGCGGCGACCGTGATCGAGGTGCTCGAATCCGTCGAACCGGACGAAGAGGTCGTCGCCGCCTGCCGGCGTCTTCGCGACGCCGGCTACCGGCTGGCGCTGGACGACTACCGCGACTCGCCCGCGATGAAGCCGCTGCTCGACCTGGCCGACTGGGTCAAGGTGGACTTCCGCGCCCAGGACCGCCCGCAGCGTCTCGAGCTCGAGCGCAAGCTCCGCCGCCGGGGAGTGAGCCTGCTGGCGGAGAAGATCGAGACGCACGAAGAGCACGTCGAGGCTCTCGACGCCGGCTACGAGCTCTTCCAGGGCTACTTCTTCTGCCGCCCCGAGATGCTGCGGACGCGCGACGTGGCGCCCAACCGGATCATCTACCTGCGCATGCTGCGCGCGGTCATGGGCGGCCCGCTCGACCTGGACCAGATCGAGGAGCTCATCCAGCAGGACGTGGCGCTGTCGCTCAAGCTGCTTCGCTTCCTCCGTTCGGCCACCAACGCCTGGGCCAGCCAGGTGACCAACATCCGGCAGGCG
>JADLGX010000209.1 GCA_020849095.1 Candidatus Eiseniibacteriota bacterium | reverse complement strand
TGAGTCCGTGGCTCGACGTAGCCATGACGGCGGAGGCGAGACACGGCCTCAGAGAGGCGGAGCAGGATGCGGAGCCGAACGTGCCGCGGGGGGGACCCCAGCCACCCGCCGGGACGACCGTCGCAAAAGGTGCATGAGCAGCCACCCGCCGGGACGACTGTCGCAGAAGGTGACCGCCGTGCGGCCTGACGACTACGCCGCCAGCAAGTCCGCCGTCTTCGCCTTGTACTCCTCGGGCAGCAGCACGCGAATCGCGCGATCGCCGTTGGGCATTGGCTCCCAGAGCTCGGGCGCGTCTTCCGGCGGCGCAGCACCGTCGGGGCGCACGAGCACGCGGCACACCGGGCGCAGGCCATCGCGTGGATTCGGGCTCGTCACGAGCACGACGTGCCCCGAGGCGGTCTGCAGCACCGTGCCGGCCGGGTACAGGCCCACGCTCTTCACCAGCGCCCACAGCACCGCCGGATCGAAGTTCACGCGGTTCGGGCCCAGCAGGATCTGCAGCGCCTCGAACGGAGTGCGCGGCCGCTTGGAGTAGGCGCGATGAGCCGTGATCGCGTCGAAGCAGTCCGCGATCGCGACGATGCGCGACATCGTCGCCTGCCCCCACTCCATCTCCACTTCGGGATAGCCCGTGCGGTTGTAGTTCATGTGGTGCTCGAGGCACGCGCGCATCGAGTCGAGCATCACCACCGACATGCCCGGCATGCGCGACACCATCAGCGCGCCCTCGATCGGGTGACGCCGCATCATCGCCCACTCCTCGTCGCTCAGGGAGCCCGGCTTGCGCAGCACGTCGCCCGGAACCGCCATCTTGCCGAGGTCGTGCAGCAGCCCCGCCACGCCGAGGTCGGCCAGCGTCTGGCGCGGCAGGCCCAGCTGCTGCCCCATGCCGATCGAGAGGATCGCCACGTTCACGCAGTGCGTGTACGTGTACTCGTCGTGGTCCTTGAGAGCCGTGAGTCCGACGATCGAGTACTCGTGCTTCATGATGCTGTCCACGATCGGCTGCACGAGGCGCTTGGCCTGGCGCAGGTCGGGACGGCCCGTCTGGCGGGCGCGCAGCACGATCTTCTTGGTGCCCAGCACGGCGCGCCAGAACACCTTCTTGGCGCGCGCGCGCTCGGTCTGCTGCTTGGGCTGGTCGCTCAGGTCGCGCGTGACGTCGTCCACCTCGAGGTCCGCCGCCGGCACGGTCACGATGTTCGTGATCGCCGCCTCGGTGAGCGTCTCCGCGAGGTGCTCGGCGATCGCGGGATCCTCGGCCGCCTGGAAGATCTGGAAGAAGCGCTCGATCTCGGCCTCGTCCACGCCCTGCAGGAACCTCAGCCCCCCGACCTGGCGGCGCTCGAAGTCCGCCATGAGCGAGTGGTACGCGCCGAGCACCGACGCGTGCGCCTTGATTCGCACGCCGTTCAGGTAGAAGTAGTCGGCCACCACCGCCAGCGCGACTTCATCCTCTTCGTCCAGCACGCGGCGCACGACCGCCATGAACTCCTGCATCTGGCGCTGGAACGCCTGGTTCGACACGTCGTAGGTGCGGGCGGTGCGCAACAGCGCGCTCAGCCGCAGCAGCAGCGTGCCGCCCGCTTCCGCCAGGTGCGCCGTGTCGTCGGCGTGTTCGTTCGCGCTCATGCGGTCCTCGCTCATGCGCCCCCCAGCCACGCCAGCGCCGCTTCGGCGGCCTGGCGGACGGGCGCGCGGCGCGAGCCGGCGGCCGACTTGAGCGCTTCACGCGCGCGTGCCGTGCCGATGCGCGCCAGGCAGCGCGCCACGTTGTGCCGGTGCACTTCCTGCGCGCGGTCGAACCAGTTGGTGCGCATGAGCTCGCTCTCCAGCTCGGGCACGACTTCGTCGCCGCCCACCGACGCGAGCGCGGCGTAGATCGCGCGGCGCTCCTCGGGCGGGCGCTGCTCGAAGCGCTCCTGCTGCAGGAAGGCGAACAGCCAGCGCGCGGTGGCCGCATCGCGAGCGACGGACAGCCGCGACAGGGCCTGGCAGAAGACGCGGGTGTCCGCGCCGTCCACCGCGCGAATCAGCAGCGGACGCGCGTGCTTCAGGTCCACGTTGCCCAGCGCCGCCACCACCTCTTCGCGCACGCGCGAGTCGGGATGACGGATCGCCATCTGCAGCAGCCCCAGGATGTCGGGCCCGCCGATCCATCCCAGGATGTGCACGATGTTGCGCACGACGTACCAGCGTCCGTCGGCCAGCCACGAAGCCAGCCGTTCGGGGTTCTCGCGGCAGCGCTCCGCGAGCGCCTCCGCCACGTTGAGCCGGACCTCGCGCTGCTGGCTTTCGGACAGCACCAGCGTCATCCAGTCGATCCCGGCGTCACCCACCTCGTCGGCCAGCGCCAGCCACTCGGCCAGATCGCCCGTGTCCTGCTTGTCGATCTGCTCGACCACGCGGGCCACCGACACCGGCTGCAGCAGCTCCTGCTGGAATGTTTCCTCGGACCATTCGCGCGCGGTGAGCGAGCGCAGCATGCGCAGCGTCTCGCGCGCCTCGGACCACGAACCCGCGCCGAGCGACGTGCGCAGGATGCGCGGCAGGAAGCGCGCGATCTCGCGGCGGTCGTCGATCGTCGGGTTGGCGTTGAGGCAGGCCTGCGCGATGGCCACGGCCGCGGTCACGGGCGGAACGCGGTGCTCCGCGGCGAACTCGTTCCGGAACCGTTCCACCTCCTGCGCTGCCATGGAATCCAGCTCGACGAAGCTGGCTTCGACTTCCACGGTGAGATCGCCGAGCGCCCAGTCCTCGGAGCGCCCCATGCTTCCCTTGCCTTCGTTGGGCGGCGGCGGTTCGGCGGGCTTGTCCGCCTCAGCAGGCGCCTGGGGCCAGGGAATCAGCGAGCCGGCGGACTCGTCGGCGGGCGCGGCGCCATTGCCCATTTCGCCCTGGGCCGGCACGTAGTCCACGTCCACGTGCTGCAGATGCGCTTCCCAGAGCAGCGTCACCAGGTCGTCGCCGTCCAGGTTCTGCCCGGTCACGGCCAGCACGCTGTCCACGAGCGCGTCCACTTCGCGCGACGTGATGCCGGCGTTCAGCGTGATCGAGCGGACGCCGTCGCGATGGAACGGATAGGCGAGGTTGTCGTCGCGCGAGCGAGCCGGATACACCGACTCGCCGTCCACGGTGACGTCGTCGGATTCGAACCGCCATGTGACCGAGCCGTACTGGCCCATCAGGGCGTGCGCCGCCTGCGAGAGCTCGTCGCGGAACTTGATCACGGTGGGGTTGGCGGCGTCGTACAGCCGGCACGTCTTGAGGGTGCGCGCGAACTGAGCGATCCACCCCGCGGCCGCCTTGACGGTGGCGTCCGGCAGGGTGCGCTCGTGCTTGGCTTCGCCGGCCTTGCCGGGACGCGCGCTCACACTCATGGCGTGCTTCCGCCCCTCCGTGGATGGAACTCCGATCTCCCCTGCCGCTCCGACCCCGGCGGTATCGGCCCCGGCGGCTCCCGGCTTGAGGACGGCGGCGCGGGCCAAGACATTGCCGGAGCGTTCTCTAGGGCGAGTGATTGGGAGGCCTCCCGCGCCCGGAACCCCGCTTCCCGCGCTCGCGCCGCGCGCCTTGACCCTCGTTCGGCATGGTCCACAGACTGCGCCGTCGTCCCATGAGAACCTTTCTCCGACCTCAAGGAGTTCCAGCATGTTCCGCCGCCTGATCCCGGCGCTGCTCGCACTGGCCGCACTGGCCAGCCCCGCGGCCGCGCTCGAGGAATGCCGCCTCATGCGCATGCCCGACATCCAGGGCGATCGAATCGCCTTCGTGTATTCCGGCGACCTGTGGAGCGTCGCGCGTGCCGGAGGCATGGCGCAGCGACTGACGAGCCACGAAGGGCTCGAGGTGTTCCCCAAGTTCTCCCCCGACGGGCGCTCGCTCGCGTTCACGGGCGAATACGACGGCAACACCGACGCCTTCACGATTCCCTCGACCGGCGGCGAGCCCACCCGGCTCACGTTCCACCCCGGCAACGACATCGTCGCCGAGTGGTATCCCGACGGCTCGAGCCTGCTGCTGCGCTCGTCGCGCGCCTCTGCCCCGTCGCGGTTCGACCGCTACTTCAAGGTCCCCGCCGGCGGCGGCTTCGAACAGATGCTCGCGCTGCCGACCGCCGGCTACGCCGGGCTGTCGGCCGACGGTAAGCTGATCGCGTTCGTGAGCCCCAGCTACGACCGCCGCACCTGGAAGCGATACAAGGGCGGCAACGCCCCCAACATCTGGGTGTACGACTTCGGGGCCAACAAGAGCGAGTGCATCACGCCCGACTGGGCCGGCGCGGACGAGTGGCCCATGTTCCACGGCCGCACGGTCTACTACTGCTCCGATCGCGACTCCAAGATCGCCAACCTGTGGGCGTACGACCTCGACAAGAAGACGCACCGCAAGGTGACGACCTTCACCGAGTACGACGTGAAGTGGCCCAGCGTGGGCTCGGACGCGATCGTGCTCGAGAACGGCGGCTACCTGTGGGTGCTGGACCTGCCCACCGAAAAGCTCACGAAGATCTCGGTGCAGGTGCCCGACGACCGGCCGGCCACGCGCGCGCAGCTGCGCAACGTGTCGGAGTGGATGACCGGCTTCGACCTGTCGCCGTCGGCCAAGCGCGCGGTGCTCGAAGCGCGCGGCGAGTTGTTCAGCGTTCCGGCCGAAAAGGGCGACGCGCGCAACCTCACCAACACACCGGGCGTGCGCGAGCGCAACCCCGTGTGGTCGCCCGATGGCAAGTGGATCGCGTTCCTGTCGGACAAGAGCGGCGAGTACGAACTGCACGTGATCGGCGCCGACGGCAAGACCGCCGACCGCCAGGTGACCAAGCTGGGCACGGGATTCCGCTACCAGCCGGTGTGGTCGCCCGACAGCAAGAAGCTGGCGTTCTCGGACGGCGCGAACCGCCTGCACTGGTGCGACGTCGCGACCGGCAAGGTGACGACGGTCGCGCACGACCCCATGGGCGAGATCCGCGAGTACACGTGGGCCGGTGACTCGCGCTGGATCGCGTTCACGGCGCAGACGCCCGCCAACTTCCGCACCATCCGCCTGTACTCGCTCGCCGACGGCAAGGTGACGCAGGTGACCGACGGCATGCAGGAGGACTACTCGCCGTCGTTCGATCCCGAGGGCAAGTACCTGTTCTTCATCTCGCGCCGCACGTTCTCGCCCGAGTTCGGCGGGTTCGAACTGGACATGGTGTTCAGCGCGACCGACAAGCTGTACGCGATGACGCTGCGCGACTCGGTCGCCTCGCCCGTGGCTCCCGAGAGCGACGAAGAATCCGGCGGCGGCGAGGAGAAGGGCGACAAGGGCGACGACAAGGACAAGGCGAAGGGCAAGGACAAGCCCGCCGACGCCGGCTGGCGCATCGACCTGGCCGGCATGGGGCAGCGCGCCGC
>JADLGX010000208.1 GCA_020849095.1 Candidatus Eiseniibacteriota bacterium | reverse complement strand
GCCCGATCGGCAAGCTCTACCTGATCTACCTGGTGGTGGCGATGGTCGCCGTGCTCATGAACCTCGAGAGCATGCTGCGCACTTCGCCCGCGCAGGGACAGAAGCGGCTGCGCCCGCTGTTCCTGGCCATCCTCGTCGCGATCCTGTCCGAACTGCTGGTGGTGTCCGCGGGGCTGCTCTACGGCGGGCTGCTCGTGAGCTGGCTGGTGGTGACCGCGCCGGTCATGTTCATCGCGGGCTCCACGGCCGCCATGGCACTCGCGCGGCGGCGGCTGTCCGACATGAGCATTCCGGTCGCGCGCCCGGTCATCTACTACTCGTCCATCTCGCTCACGCTGGCCGGCGCGTTCATGCTCAGCATGCTCGTGCTGAGCCGGGTGCTGCCCGTGCTGACGCCGCAGTGGCGGCTGGGCGTCACGGTGGCGTTCCTGCTGTTCGTGGGCGGCGGCGGGCTCGTGCTCATGGTGAGCCCCGCCACCAGCCGGCGCATCCGCCGCTTCGTGGACCGCAACTTCTACGCGAACCGCTACGACTACCGCCGCGAGTGGGAGCGGGTGACGTCCGCGCTCACGCCCAGCGCGCGCCCCGAGCAGGTCGCCGAGCAGATCGAGGCGCTCATCGGCACGGTGTTCGACGCCGGGCGCGTCGCGATCCACCTGCGTGACGAAGCGGGCCAGCCGTTGCGCCGGCTGCTCGGCCCCGAAGGGGTGGACGAGGCGCTCCCCGCGGCGCATCCGCTGGTGCACCGGCTCGAACTGATGCAGTACCCCGTGGTGTTCAAGGAACTCGAGGCGGACCTCGACCTGATTCCCGTCCTGGTCGAGAGCCGTCCGACCCTCGACGCGATCGGCGCCGCGGTCTGCGCTCCGCTGACCGTGGACGGCATGACGTTCGGCGTGCTGTGGGTGTCGGAGAAGCGCGGTGGCGACGACTGGACGCTCGAGGACGTCGAGTTCCTCGCGGCCATGAGCCGCCAGCTGGGCGCGGCGCTGTGGTTCTCGCGCCAGGCCGAGCTCATGGTCGAGGCGCGCCAGCTCGAGTCGCTGCACCGGCTGTCCAGCTTCGTGCTCCACGACATCAAGAACCAGGTGTCCGGGTTGTCGCTGGTCGTCGAAAACGCGCGCCGCCACCTGGGCAACCCCGACTTCCAGCGCGACGCCATGGGCGTGGTCGAGCGCACGGTGCGGTCGTTGCGCGAACTCATGAGCCAGGTGTCGAGCGTCTCGCGCGGCCTGCACCTGCAGAGCGCGCCCTGCTCGCTGCGCCAACTGGTGGACGACGCGCTGTCCCAGTCGGGGCTGTCGCTGGCCGGCGCCGACGGGCTGCGCGTGCTGGTCACGCTTCCCGAGCACGGCGAGGTCGTGGTGGATCGCGAGCAGATGACGCGCGTGCTCGTGAACCTGCTCACCAACGCGCGCGAGGCGCTGCCCGGCACCGGCGAGATCGAGCTTACGGCGGTGCTGGCGGCCGGCGGCGACGGCGCCGGGCTGCTCGAGCTGGCCGTGCGCGACAACGGCCGCGGCATGAACGAGGAGTTCGTGCGCTCGCGACTGTTCCGGCCGTTCTCCACCACCAAGGCCAACGGCCTCGGCATCGGTCTGGCACAATGCCGCACCATCGTGGAAGCCCATGGCGGGCGCATCGACGTGCGCAGCCGGCCCGGGCAGGGAACCACCTTCACCGTACGCGTGCCGGCCGGCTTCGCGAACGGCGTCCCCGAGCCGGCCACATCCGGGAACCCGCAGGCATGAGCCTCGAGAAGATCCTCATCGTGGACGACGAAGACTCCATCCGGAACCAGCTGCGCTGGGGCCTGGCGGACGAATACGAAGTGCACACCGCGGGCACCGCGGCGGAGACGCGCGCGCTCATGAAGGAGCAGCGCCCGGGCATCGTGACGCTCGACGTCACGCTGGGACCCGCCGGCGGCAGTCCCGAGGGGCTCGAGCTGCTCGACGAGATCATCGAGGAGTACCCGGCCACCAAGGTGGTCATGGTCACGGGCAACGACAGCCGCGAGAACGCGCTCGCCGCGATCCGCCGCGGCGCCGTGGACTGGTACGCCAAGCCCATCCAGCTCGAGGAGCTGCGCGTCATCCTGCGCCGCGCGGTGCACATCCGCGACATCGAGCTGGCGCAGTCGCCCGACGCGCCCGCCTCGCGCAAGCGCTACCACCGCCTGGTGGGCGAGTCCGAGGTCATGCGGCGCGTGTTCGGGCTCATCCAGCGCGTGGCGCCCACCGACGCCACCGTTCTCATCGTGGGCGAGAACGGCACGGGCAAGGAACTGGTCGCGCACGCCATGCACCAGGCCAGCCAGCGCCGCGAGGAGCCGTTCATCCCGATCAACTGCGGCGCCATTCCCGAGGCGCTGCTCGAGAGCGAGCTGTTCGGGCACGAGCGCGGCGCGTTCACCGACGCCTACCGCACGCGCGAGGGCAAGTTCGAGCTGGCGGACAAGGGCACGCTGTTCCTGGACGAAATCGGCGAGCTGCCGACGCACCTCCAGGTGAAGCTCCTGCGCTTCCTGCAGGATCACGTGGTCGAGCGGGTCGGCGGGCGCGACTCCATGCAGGTGGACGCGCGCGTGGTGGCGGCGACCAACCGCGACCTGCGCGAGATGCGCGCGAGCGGCAACTTTCGCGAGGACCTCTTCTACCGCCTGAGCGTGGTGAGCATCGTGGTGCCGCCGCTGCGCGATCGCGGCGACGACCTGCGGCTGCTGGCCGAGTACTTTCTCGAGTTCTACGGCCGCCAGCACAAGCGCAAGCTCAAGGGCTTCACCCAGGCGGCGCTGCGCGCCATGGCCACCCACCCGTGGCCCGGCAACGTTCGCGAACTCGAGAACCGCGTCCAGCGCGCCTCGATCCTGTCGCAGGACTCCTACCTGCGTCCCGAGGACCTCGAACTGGAGTCGGCCGGCGGCACGCTCGAGGAACTGCCGACGCTGCAGTCCGCGCGCGACGAGGCCGAGCGCCGGCTGCTGGTCGAGGCGCTCACGCGCAACGCGGGCAACGTGACGCGCGCGGCCAAGGACGTGGACGTCAGCCGCCCCACGCTGCACGACCTCATGAAGAAGCACGCGATCGACGCGACGCGCTTTCGCCGGCCCGAGCTGCCCGCCGACGAGGACGAAGGCGCCTGAATGCGGCCGTCTTGACGCTCTCGCCCTCGCCCCGATAGCGTGCGCAGGCTCCGCGGCGAGCCTGGCGAGCAAAGCGAAACCCCGCCCGGTTCTTCACCAGGCGGGGTTCGTGTTTAACGGGGGGTTCATTCTCGGAGTCGCGGGCCGCACGCGAGTTTCTTCGAACTCGCCCCCCAATCTGTTCGTCACCGTCATAGACGCTCGAGCCGGTGCATCGGTTCCGTTTTTTTCTTCCGTCCCTCGCGACGCCCGAACTATGGCACCCTGTGGGCGCGCAAAGGTTTTGGAAGTGTCACTTCTCGACAGGGCAAAGGACATGTCCATGAAAACAGGCCGGTGGATCGGAGGAGCGAGGTGAACCAGGGATTCTTCCTCGCGATCGCGGGCAACATCGGCGTGGGCAAGACCGAGCTCACCACGCGGCTCAGCCGCGAACTGGGCTGGGTCGCCTACTACGAGCCGGTCATCCAGAACCCGTACCTCGATCCCTTCTACAAGGACATGCCGCGCTGGAGCTTCCACCTCCAGATCTACTTCCTGAGCGAGCGTTTCAAGGCCCAGGTCGAGATCAGCAAGGGCTCGCTGCCCTTCATCCAGGACCGGACCATCTACGAGGACGCCGAGATCTTCGCCCGTGTGCTGCACGCGCAGGGCTCGATGACCGACGTGGACTACGACAACTACACCTCGCTGTTCGGCGTCATGGTGGATTTCCTCCGCAAGCCCGACGTCATCCTCTATCTCAAGGCGAGCCCCGAGACCTTGATGGGGCGAATCGCGCAACGCGGCCGCGAGAGCGAAAAGGGCATCGGGATCGACTACATCACCCGGCTGAGCAACGCCTACGACGCCTGGATGGAGCGGGCGAGGGGATACACCGAGGTGATCGAGATCGACACGGACTCGGTGCCGCTGCAGGGCGAGACGCCCGCGTTCCGCACGCTGGTCGAGGACCTCAAGCGCCGCTACCCGCGCCAGGCCGAACTGCCGCTCGACCAGGGCTGAGCCCCGCGCCGGCCCGGACACGAACGGCCCGCCCTCCCGAATCGGGAAAGCGGGCCGTGGGCTGTTGCCGGTGGTCCGCCGTCAGCGCCCCTGTGCCGTGAGCGCCTCGCCGCAGCGCGAGCACAGCCGGGCGTCGCCGCGGGCCGCCGTGTCGGGACGGAAGGTCCAGCAGCGGTCGCACTTGCCCAGTTCCGTGCGCGCGACCTCGACCGTGGGCTCGGCGCCGCTCGCGCCTTCGCGCAGTTCGGCCTTCGCCACGATCAGGAACGACTCCAGCTCGCCCGCGTAAGGGGCCAGCCGCCTCAGCCACGCCGCGGGCGCGGTGAGCACGATGTCGGCCTCGGCGGTCGTGGCCAGCGTCTTGGCCGCGCGCAGCGGTTCGATGGCCGCGTTGACCGTCTCGCGCACCTCGCGCAGGAACATCCACTCGTCGCTGCTGCCGTGGTGCCCCGCGTCGAACTCGGCGAAGTGGACGCTCTCGCATTCCCCGGCGAGCCCCGGGTGGTGCTGCCACGTCTCGTCCGCCGTGAACGCCAGCGCCGGCGAGGCCGCCAGCGTCAGTTCGCGCAGCGCCCGCCACAGCACGGTCTGCGCCGAACGGCGCGCGGGGTGGTTCGGCATGAGCGTGTAGAGCCGGTCCTTGCTGATGTCCAGGTAGATGCTCGACAGGTCCACCGTGCACACGTCGAGCACGCCGTCGAGCGCCTTGTGGAACACCAGCGACGCCCAGTCGGCGCGGATGCGCGTGAGTCGCGCGTTCAGGTGGTCGAGGAACGCGCGGTCCACCGCGGACATGTTCTCGCGCGGCACCGCCATGTCCGGCGAGAAGTCGTTCAGGTTGCCGAGCAGGAAGCGGAACGTGTTCCGCACCTTGCGGTAGGCGTCCGCCACCCGCTGCATGATCTCGTCACCCACGCGCACGTCGCCGCGCCAGTCGGTGGACAGCGCCCACCAGCGCACCACGTCGGCGCCGTGCTTGGCGATGAGCGTGAGCGGCGAGACCACGTTGCCGAGCGACTTGTGCATGGCGTGGCCCTTGGAGTCGAGCACCCAGCCGTGCGTGCACACGCGCGTGTAGGGCGCGTGCCCCCCGGCGCCGACGCCCACCATGAGCGAGGAGTTGAACCAGCCGCGGTGCTGGTCGGGACCCTCGAAGTACACCAGTTCCGCCTTGCCCTCGCGCGCCAGGTCCCAGCCGCGCTTGAGCTCGGGGTGGGTCACCTGGATGGCGCGGTGCGTGGAGCCGGAGTCGAACCACACGTCGAGCACGTCGGTTTCCTTGCGGAAGGGACCCTTCGAGCCGCACGTGCCGCACGCGAAGCCCGCGGGCAGGAAGTCCCCGGCCGGGCGCTCGTACCACACGTCCGACGTGTGCTCGCGCGTGAGGGAGGCCGCCTTCTTCATGACGGCCGGGTCGAGCGCGGGCGTGCCGCAGCCCTCGCAGTACACGGCCGGGATTCCCACGCCCCAGGAACGCTGGCGCGACAGGCACCAGTCGGGCCGGCTCTTGACCGCCTCGCGGATGCGGTTCTGCGCGCTCGCCGGATCCCACGCGACCTGCTTCTCGATCTGCTCCACGCAGCGGTCGCGATGGCCGTCGTGGTCCACGATCATGAACCACTGGTCGGTGGCCCGGAAGATGACGGGCTTGCGGCACCGCCAGCAGTGCGGGTACGAGTGCGTGAACTTGGACGAGTGCAGCAGCTTGCCCTCGGTGCCGAGCCACGCGGTGATGTCGTCGTTCACGTCGAGCACGCTGCGCCCCGCGAAGTGCGGCACGTCGGCGGTGAGCTTGCCCGCCTCGTCCACCGGGCAGTTCATGCCCAGCCCGCTGCGCGCGCCGACGATGAAGTCCTCCGTGCCGTGCCCGGGAGCGGTGTGCACGATGCCCGTGCCGTCCTCCATGCTCACGTAGGGCGTGCCGTCCACGGCGCGCGAGTCGTTGCCGAAGGGCGCCTCGAAGATCGAGCCCACCAGCGCCGCGCCGTCGAGCTCGCCCAGCTTTTCGGGCGTCTCGCCGAGCAGTTCGGCGAACGGCGCGAGCCGCGCCGCCGCCACGATCAGCACGTGGCCCTTCAGGCGCACGACCGAGTAGCGGGCGACCGGGTCCACCATGAGCCCCAGGTTGGCGGGCAGCGTCCACGGCGTGGTCGTCCACGCCACGGCGCTCGCGTCCGGCCATGCGGCGAGCGCGCCGGTCGCGTCCTTGCGCAGCGGAAAGCGCACGTAGAGCGAAGGCGAGGGCGCGTCGGCGTACTCGATCTCCGCCATCGCGAGCGCGGTGCGGTCGGTGGGGCACCAGTGGATCGCGCGCTTGCCGCGCTGCACGAAGCCCTTCTCGGTGAGCACCGCCAGCGTCTCGAGGATCTCGGCCTCGAACTCCGGAGCCATGGTGAGGTAGGGGCGATGCCAGTCGCCCCAGCCGCCCAGGCGCTCGAACTCCTCGCGCTGGACGCCGATCCACTTGTCCGCGTACTCGCGGCAGGCGCGGCGCAGCTGCAGCACGTCGGGGCGGATCTTCTTCTCGTTGAACTCGCGCCCGACCTGCATCTCGATCGGCATGCCGTGGTTGTCCCAGCCCGGCACGTAGGGCGCATCGAAGCCGGCGAGCGAGGCCTGGCGGACGGCGGCGTCCTTCCAGATCTTGTTGGCGGCCGTTCCCATGTGGATGTGGTTGTTCGAGTAGGGGGGGCCGTCGTGCAGCAGCCACAGCGGGCGGCCGGCGCGGCGTTCGCGCAGCTGCGCGTAGCGCTTCTGCGCGGTCCAGTCGGCGAGCCGCTGCGGTTCGCGCGTGGCGAGATCCGCCTTCATGGGGAACTCGGTGACGGGAAGGTTGAGCGTGTCGCGGTAGCCGGGCTTCTTCGGCTGCTCCGACATGGGATCCTCCGGTTGGTGCGTCGAGCGGAAAACGAAAACGCCCCATCGGCGATGAGACGCCGTTGGGGCGACGGAGGTCGCGGTACCACCCAACTTCGCGCCCGCCTCGCGGCGGACACCTTGCCGAGCCCGTGGGCTCTTCCTCTTGTCGGAGAGG
>JADLGX010000207.1 GCA_020849095.1 Candidatus Eiseniibacteriota bacterium | reverse complement strand
CGCCGCGCGAGGGCCGCGCCCCGGCGTGTCCACGAGCACGACCTCGCAGTCCTTGAGCCGCTTCATGGCGCGTTCGATGTCCCGCGAGTCCCACGCCACCTCGAACGGCAGGCGCGACAGCTCCGCGTACTGCCGGGCCTGCTCGACGCCGCCGATGCGATAGGTGTCCAGCCCGAGCATCCCGACCCGCCGGCCTCCGAACGCCTGCGGGTGATTCGCCAGCTTGGCCATGGTGGTCGTCTTGCCGGCGCCGGTGGGGCCCACGAGCGCCACGACGATGGGCCGCCGCGTGTCGCGCGCGGGCGCCTTGTCCTGCGCGGCCGGGAACGGCCAGTGGAACCGCCGGACCTCGCGCGGCGCGGACGGCGAAACACGGTCGTCGGGGCGCGGCGCGCGCGCCAGATCCCAGAAACCGGGTCCCGCCTCGGGCGAATCGGCGCGCGGACGGCGTGCGGCGGGCAGGTCCGGCCGCGGACGATCGGCCGGGCGGCCGGCCGCGCGCTCGTGCTCGAGCAGCACCTCGGCGCCGCGCGCCGGGCGCGGCTCACGGGCGCGCTGCGCCTCGGCGGTGACGGGATCGGCCGCCACCATCTCGAACGTGGATCGGCGGCCGTTCACGATGCGGCGCACGCTCACGACGACGGCGTCCTCGCCGATCAACTGCTGCGCGCGGGCGAGAAGCGAGGGGACGTCGCTGCCGGTCAGGATCTCGATGGCCATGGCCTAGTGGAGCTCCCACATGCGAAGGGTCTGGATCGGGGTCTGCGTCGGCAACTCGCCGAGCGAGATGACGGGCAGGCGCGGAAGGATGGGCTCGACGAGACGGCGGATGCCGATGCGCAGGCCCGGAGGAGTGATGAGCGGCGGGTACGTGCCGTCCGACTGGTACTCGTTGGCGATGCGGTGCAGCGACTGCAGCGCCTTCGTGAGGTCCTCGGGCTCGAGCGCGCGCGCGCCTTCGCGGGCGCGCGGGCTGAACAGCTGCATGAGCGCCACTTCCAGGCGCGGCCCCACCGTGATCGCGCGCACCGTCTGGTTCTCGCTCCCCAGCATCTGGGCGATGACGGGCGCGAGCGACCGGCGGACGTGCTCGGTGAGCTGCTCGGGGTCCTTGCTGAGCTCGGCGGCGTCGGAAAGCACCTCGAGGATCGCGCCGAGATCTCGAACCGGCAGTCCTTCCTTGAGCAGGCGCTGCAGGACGCGATGCACGGTGCCGAGCGACAGCTTGCCGGGCACGACGTCCTCGACCAGCGCGGGATGCGTCTCCTTGAGGCCGTCGATCATCTCGCGCACGTTCTGCCGCGTGAGCAGTTCCGCCGAGTGATGCCGGATGATTTCCATGAGGTGCGTCGCCAGCACGGTGGAGGCCTCCACCACGTTCCAGCCCAGCGCCTCGGCCGAGGCGCGCTGGTCCGGCGACACCCACACGGCGCGCAGCCCGAAGCTGGGATCCTTGGTGGCGATGCCCTCGGGCGTGCCGATCGTCGAGCCGGTATCCAGGGCCATCAAGTGCCGCGGCAGCACCTCACCCGCCGCGATCCGCACGCCGCGCATGCGGACGACGTACTCCTGCGAGCCCAGCTGGATGTTGTCGCGGATGCGCACCGGCGGCACCAGCACGCCCAGCTCGAAGGCGAGCTGCTTGCGAAGAATGCCGATCCGCTGCAGCAGGTCGCCCTGCTGGGACTCGTCCACCAGCGGAATCAACGCGTAGCCCACCTCCATCTCCAGCGGCTCCACCGACAGCACGTCGCGCATGGCCGGCGCTCCGTGGGCGGAGGCGCCGTCGGACTGCGGCTCGGCCGCGGCGGCGGCCGTGGCGGCCTCGTCGGCGGCGCGCCCCTTATTCGCGCGCGTCGAGTACCAGCCCAGCGCGGCCGAGCCGACCGCGAGCGTCAGGAACGGCAGCGTGGGCAGCCCCGGCACGAGGCCGAACAGCGCCAGGATGCCGCCCGCCGTGTACAGCGAACGCGGATCACGCGTGAGCTGCAGCCCGAGCGACGGCGCCATGGACTTGCCGGCCGAGCCGTACGTCACGAGAAGCCCGGATGCCGTGCTCACGATGAGCGCGGGAATCTGCGTCACGAGGCCGTCGCCGATGGTGAGCATGCTGAACGTCCGAAGGGCGTCGCCGGCCGACATGCCCTGCTGCGTCATGCCGATGATGAAGCCGCCCACCAGGTTGATCGCGGTGATCACCAGACCGGCCACGGCATCGCCGCGGACGAACTTGGCGGCGCCGTCCATGGAGCCGTAGAAGTCGGCGTACGCGCTGATCTCCTCGCGGCGGCGCTTGGCCTCGACCTCGTCGATGAGGCCGGCGGACAAGTCGGCGTCGATACTCATCTGGCGGCCGGGCATGGCGTCGAGGGTGAACCGCGCCGCGACTTCGGCGACGCGTCCGGCGCCCTTCGTGATCACCATGAAGTTGATCACGATCAGGATCAGGAACAGCACGAGACCCACGACGATGTTGCCGCCGATCACGAAGTTGCCGAACGCCGCGATGACCTGCCCGGCGTGACCGGTGCTGAGGATGAGCCGTGTCGTGCTCACGTTGAGGCCCAGCCGCAACAGAGTCACCAGCAGCAGAAGGCTCGGGAAGATCGAGAACTCGAGCGGGTCGCGCGTGGACATGGTGACCAGCAGGATCACGATGCTGAGCGCGAACGACGTGGCGAGCAGCGCGTCCAGCAGGAACGGCGGCAGCGGCATCACGAGCAGCGCGACGACGGCCACGACGCCCGCGGCGAGCAGCATCTCGCCGTTGCCATGCATGAAACTCTGCTTGGCCGCCGGCGCCACGACCACCGGGTGGCGCTGCGGATGGGCGGCGTGCCCGGGACCCGGGTGCGTGCCCCCGCCGGTCGAGATGGGCGCGGCCGCGCCGGGAAGCGTCACGGTGCTCACGCGGCCCTCGTTTCAGCGCGGCGCCCGTACTGCGGGTTCCGCATGCGGAAGACGTAGGCGAGGATCTCCGCCACCGCGGCATAGAGCGCCGGCGGGATCGGCTTGCCCAGGACGGACGTGGCCAGCAGCGCGCGCGCGACCGGCTTGTTCTCCACCATCGGAACACCGGCGTCGCGGGCGAGCTTCTTGATGCGCTCCGCCAGCTTTCGCTCGCCCATCGCGACGACGATCGGCGCGGGCGAGATCTCGGGGTCGTACTGCAGGGCGACGGCGACGTGCGTCGGGTTGGTGATCACGACGTCCGCCTTGGGCACGGCCTGCAGCATGCGCTGGCGGGCGCGCTGCATCTGCATGGAGCGGATACGCGCCTTCACGTGCGGGTCGCCTTCGGTGTCGCGGTTCTCGTTGCGCACTTCCTGCTTCGTCATCTTGAGGCTCTGCTCGTGGCGGTAGAGCTGCCACGCGTAGTCGGCCCCGGCGATGACCAGGAAGGCGAGCCCGGTCGTGAGCACGAGCCGCACGGTGAGCGACTGCATGACGGCCAGCACGGAGACCGGCCCGGTCATCGCGAGCGAGACGATCTCGGGCCAGTGCGAGTGCAGCACCGTCCACGTGACCCAGCCCAGCGCCGCCAGCTTGAGGAGTGACTTGGGCAGGTTCATGAGCGCGTCGGGGCTGAACATCTTCTTCAGCCCGCTCGTGGGGCTCAGCTGGTGCCACTTGGGAGAGATCGCCCCGGGCGTGAGCGCGCCCCGGGACTGCGCCAGGTTGACGGCGATCGTCACGAGCGCGACGCCGCCGACGAACGGGGCCATCGCCACCAGCAAGCCGAGCGAGAGCGAGCGCAGGATGCCCACGGCCCCGACCGGGGTCATGGGGCCGGACGACAGAGCGCTGGCGGACTCGCGCATGACGCGCATGGAGAAGTCGCCGAGCGCCGGCCCGCCCGCCATGCCGATGGCCATCGCGCCCGCGAGCAGCACCGACGCGGCCGACAACTCGGCGCTGCGCGGAACCTGCCCCTCGTCGAGCGCCTGCTGCCGGCGCCTCGCGGTCGGGCTTTCGGATTTGTCCTGGCCGTCTTCGTTTTCCGCCATGGCGAGCCGTCAGAGCTGGAGGTGGGCGAGCAGGTCCTGGATGCCGTGGGGCATGGCCTGGATCCAGCCGGCCACGACCGAAGACACGATGGGCAGTGAGACGGAGAACATGAGCAGGCCGACCCCGATCGAGACGGGGAACGACACGGCCATGGCGTTCAGCTGGGGAACCGCGCGGCTCAGGATGCCGAGCGACACGTTGGTCAGCAGGAGCGCGACCATCACGGGCGCGGCGGCGCTGATGGCGCACGAGAAGATCTGGCCCGCGAGCGTGATCGCGACGGGCTCGCCCGCCGTGAACGCGATGCCGCCACCGGGGGGCAACACGCGAAGGCTCTCGGCGAGCGCTCGCAGGAGCATGAGGTGACCGCCCATTCCGAAGTACAGGACGAGCGACATCATCGAGACGAGCGGCGCGATGCCCGATACCTGCAGTTCGGGAATCGGCGAATAGCTGGGCGCGATCGAGAGCCCCATCTGCGTGCTCATCACCTCGCCGGCCAGCGCGACCGCCTGGACGATCACCGCGGCGGTCATGCCGATGATGAGCCCGATCGCCATCTCCGCCGCCATGGGCAGCGGAATGTCGAGCACCTGCGCGGGCAGAGCCGCGACCGGCGCCGCGGGCAGCAGCAGTGCCGCGAGAACGACCGTGAGCGTGGTGCGGATGAGCCGCGGCAGCGTGGTTCCGGACCAGCCCGGAGCCGTCAGCATGAGCCCGCCGATGCGCGCGGTGATGAGCGCGAACGTGGGCCAGCGGTCGGGCGTGAGCGCGGCCTGGAGGAAGTCCGGGAACGGGTTCATCAGGCGACCAGCGTGGGCAGGCTGCGAATGACGCCCGCGAGGTATTCGACGAGCCGGGTGAGCGTCCACGGCAGCGTGAGCACGAACACGAGCGCCAGCGCGAGCAGCTTGGGGATGAACGTGAGCGTCTGCTCCTGCAGCTGGGTGACGGCCTGGACGAGGCTCACGAGCACGCCGACGAGCAGCGCCGTGAGGAGCAGCGGCGCGGCCACGGCGAGCGAGAGCATGACGGCCTGGCGCACGAGATCGACGGCGAGCTGTCCGTTCACGAGCCGGGCCTCACTTGAAGCTGCCGACGAGGTTCTGGACCACGAGGGTCCAGCCGTCGGCGAGCACGAAGAGGAGCAGCTTGAGCGGCATCGAGATCATCATGGGCGGCAGCATGAACATGCCGAGACTCATGAGCACCGACGCCACGACCACGTCCACGACCACGAACGGCAGGTAGAGCACGAAGCCCATCTGGAACGCCGTGCGCAGCTCGCTCACGACGAATGCGGAGACGATCACGACGGTGGGCAGCTCGTTCTCGTCGTTGACCGACTCGATGCCCGACATCTCGGCGAACGTGGACAGGTCCTGCTCGCGAACGTTGCGCAGCATGAAGCCGCGAAACGGCTGCACGGCGACCGCGTAGGCCTGCGACTGGTCGATCTGCCCGGCGAAGTACGGCTGCAGCGCGGTGCGGTTGGTCTCCTCGAGCACCGGGTGCATGACCACGCCCGTGAGCAGCACGGCGAGCGCGACCAGCAGCTGGCCCGGCGGCACGGTCTGGGTGCCCATGGCCGAGCGCAGGAAGTGCAGCACGATCAGGATGCGCGTGAAGCTCGTCATGAGCAGGAACAGCGCGGGCAGCAGCGTGAGGACGCCCAGGAACACGACGAGGCCGACGGCGCCCGACAGCCGGATCGCGTCCTTGCCCTCGCCGATGCGGATGTCCACCTGCGGCATCGGCGGCGGCGAGACCATGGGACCCTGCAGCCCCGCGCTGGTGCGCACGGCGGCGGGCGCCGGCGGCACGCGGGAGACGACCCCCTTGGCGGGCGGCGGCACGGTGACGTGCTGCGCCAGCGCCGGAGTCGCGAACGCCAGCAGGAGCGCGATCGACAGGAAGCCGGCGCTGCCCCTCGCGGCGCGCGCGATGCCGCCGAGCATGGCGCGAAGGTCCATGCCGCGCCCCGCGGGCAGCGTGAGCGCCACCGGAACGGGCGCGGCCGCCAGAGCCTTGTCGCGGTCCTCGCCGGCGAGCTCGCCCAGCAGCGACGATCCCGTGTCGCCGGTCGAGACCAGCAGCACGCGCTCGCCCACCTGCAGCAGCGCGACGCCCTGCTTGGGTCCGAGCGGCGCGCGCTGGAGCACGCGCAGCGCCACCGAGCGGCCGCCCGCGCCGGAGCCCGGAGCGATGCGGCGCAGCACCCACGCCACGATCAGGCACACGCCGAGCGTGACGCCGAGCGCGGCGAAGAGGCCGAGCGGATAGGTACCGTTCACGCGGCCATCTCGTTGGGCCCGCCCAGCACCTTGGTGATGCGGACTCCGAAGTGCTCACCCACGACGACGACTTCGCCCTGCGCGAACTTGCGGTCGCTCACGTAGATGTCCACCGGCTCGCCGACGATGCGGTCGAGCTGCACGACGGCGCCGATCCCGAGCTGGAGGATCTCCTGGACCGTCATGCTCGCGCGTCCGATCTCGATCGCGACGGGCATGGAGACATCGAGCAGCGCGTCGAAGCCGGGCGAAACGGGGACCTCGCCGCCATGAACCTCGACGAGCGAAGGCACGGCCGGGGACGAATCGTGAAAGCTCACATCACCCTCCCTTGCTTGAACTGGACCGGACGAGCGACGACCGGTTTCTGGACCCGGTCGACGATGCGGATGCCGAGATGCCCGCGCGACTGCCCGAGCGATCCCACGAAGCGGAGGCGTTCGTTCACGAGCACCTCGATGGGCTGGTCGGATGCCTGCCCGGTGTGCAGCACCTTGCCGGGCACGAGGTCCGCGATCTGGCGCGCGCTCAGCCAGAGCATCGGGAAGCGCGCGGCGACCGCGAGATGCGCGTGGCCGAGGCTCTCCTGCATCTGGGCGCGGTTCGACAGCGCGTCGGCGTCGGCGTGGCGCATGTGCGAGCGGCCCGAGCCCTTCTCCTGCAGGAACGACTCGAGCGACGACATGGGCAGGCAGAGCGTGATGAAGCCGTTGAACAGCGTCGAGCGGATCTCCAGGTTGGTCACGAGCACGTTGTCCTCGCGGCTCGTGATCTGCAGCATTTCGGGGTTCGACTCGAAACCGATGATCCGCGGATTGATCGCGAGGTGCTCCTGCCACGATTCGCGCAGCAGGCCCAGCGCGCGGTCCGCCACGTTGCGCACCACCGCCTGCTCCAGCCCAGTGAGCGGCCGCTGCAGCGCCTGCGGGTCGCCGGGACCGCCGAACAGCCGGTCCACCAGGTGAAAGGCGAAGTCGGTGCTCACGTCCACGGCTCCCTCGCCGCCCATGCGGTCGCCGATGTCGAACACGAAGGAGGCGCACGGCGTGCCGAGCGACAGGATGAACTCCGAGAACATCGCCTGCTCGACACTGCCGACGACGACGTCGATGGGCATGCGCAGCATGGACGAGAGAAGCGCCTGGACGCTGAGCGCGAAGCGCGTGTAGATGGACTCGAGATTCGCCCGGCGGTCCTTGGAGACACGCGGCGGGCGGCTGAAGTTGTAGGGGACGATGTCCTCACTGACGACCGGGGCCAGCGGAACGGGCGTGGTCTTCTGGAGGATCGCGTCGATTTCGCGCTGCGTCAGCGAGTCCGCCGTGACTTTGCCGCCGGACGACGTCCGCTTGAGCAGGGAGTCGACGTCTCTCTGGTTCAGGCCCTCGTTCATGATCGCTCCCGCGTCACTGCACGACGAACTGGGGCAGGTACACCTGGAACTCGGCTTCCGCGCCTTCTTCACCCAGCGTGGGGCGAATCGAGTTCGCCAGGTGGATGCGCAGGCTGTCACGAGCGCCGGCGGCGGTGAGTGTCTCGATCGACTCGGCCGCGAGCAGCGTCACGATGCGGTCGCGCAACTCGATCTCGTGCTCACGCAGGACGGCGAGCACCTCGGCATCCTCGGACTGGATGGCGATCGCGCACATGAGGAAGCGCTGGCCGTCCGAGTTGGCGGGGTTCACGATGATGTTGTCGATGCGGTAGACGGTGGATTTGCCCTCGCCTTCCTTGCCCTCGTGCTTGCCGCCCTTCTTCTTGCCCTTCTTGCCTTTCTCCTTGGCGTGCGGGTCCTTTGCCTCGGCGAACGCGGCGGCCTGACGGGACTGGATCACGCGCGGCGCGATCAGCAGCGCGCCGAGGGCGGAACCGGCGACGAGCGCGCCCAGCACGACACCCGCGAGAATCATCGGGGCGGGTTCCGCGGCCTTGGGTTTGGCGGCGCCAGCGGCGCCGGCTTCGGCCCCTTCCTGGGGCTCCTTCTTCTCTTCGCTCATGCGTTCCCGCCGTGGGTGATGGGTGAGGAATGCCCGGAAATCCACACCCACTACTGCAACGGCGGTGCCACGTTCGGGCGAAGCGCGAAGGCGCGGCGAGCGGGGCCGCAAATGACGGCCATCAGGCGACCTGCCTCGGGGCCCCCGGAGGCGGAGGCTCTCGGCGCGAGCCCCCGGAACGGGCGGGCGGGCCGGGATGCGGCGGAGTCTTCCGGCCGCGTCGGCAGGATTTTCCGGCTCGCGGGAGCGGCCGGATAAGCACGGCGGCCCCGGCGGGGGCGTGGCTTCACGCCCCCGCGGGACCTCCGTCGGCCGGACTAACGGCGCAGGTTCACGAGTTCATTGAGCATGTCGTCCGCGGTCGAGATCACGCGGGCGTTCGCCTGAAATCCGCGCTGCGCGATGATCATGTTGGTGAACTCCGCCGAGATGTCCACATTCGACCCTTCGAGCGCGCCCGGTGTGATGGACGACGTGATGGTGCCGCCTGCGAAGCCCACGACCGGGCCGCCCGAGTTGGCGGACTCGAGGTACGTGTTGTCGCCTGAACGAAGCAGGCCCGACGGATTCGTGAACTGGGCGAGCGAAACCTGCGCGAGACTCCGGCTGACGCCGTTCGTGAAGTAGCCGGTAATGACGCCGCGAGGATCGACGCTGATGCTCTGCAGCGAGCCGGCCTGGTAGCCGTTCTGGCTGCTGATCACGGCGTTGGAGGGATTCGAGAAGCTGGCGAGCCCGTCGATGCCGTTGATCGTGCCCGGATTGATCGCGACGTTGAAGGGGGCGCCGCCGCCACTGGGCGTCATGGTGATGCTGGTTCCACCACCGGGGTAGGTGAACGTGGAGATGCTTCCGGTGTTGCTGAACGTGACGGTGCCACTGCCCGCGGGGGTCAGCGCGGCGGTGCCTGCGGACGGGACCCAGCTCCACGTGCCCGTGCCAGTCTTGGTGAACGTGACCTGCAGGTTGTGAGGGGCGCCGGTGCTGTCGTAGACCGTGATGCCCATCTGGTGCGTCGTGCCGTCGGCTGCGGCAGAGTCGAGATTGCCCGACAGGCTCACCGAGTCGGTCGCCTGCGCGGGCGCCTTGTCGCCGAGACGCAGCTGCACGTCACCGATCGCGGCGGCCGTCGAGAAGTTGCCCATCGCGTCGGCGTTGATGCCCTGCACGATGAAACCGGAACTCGGCGAGATCAGGTGGCCCGCCGCGTCGAGCTGGAAGTTGCCCGCGCGCGTGAACACACGGCGGGGGCCGTCGCTGAGCACGAACAGGGCGTCGCCCTGAATGGCCAGGTCGAGCGGCTGGCCCGTGGTCTCGAGCGAGCCCTGCGTGAACAGCTGGTCGATGCTCGCCACGTTCATGCCCGTTCCGATCTGGATCGGGTTGATGCCGCCCGTGTTGCCCGGCGGGCGTGAGGCGCCCTGCAGGAGCTGCACGAAGGCTTCCTTGAACGTCACGCGCGACGACTTGAACGCGGTCGTGTTGACGTTGGCGATGTTGTTGCCGATCACGTCCATCTTGGTCTGGTGGTTCCGCAGACCGGACACGCCGGCGAAGAGCGCTCGCATCATGGTGTGGGCTTCTCCCCTCTTGGAATGTTGCCTTCGCTTCGCTTCGTTTCGACTTTCGTTGGCGCGCGAGGTCAGAAGACCGGAAGGATGCCGGTCAGCCCTCGAAGGGCCGCGGTCGCGGCGCCGAACACTCCCCCGCCCTGCCGCGGGTCGCCCGTGGTGCTGTTCGATCCCGAACCCGAACCAGTCGCGACCGGCTCGATCTGGACGAGGTCGTCGAGCGAGATGTCCATCTTGCCGACGTGGAGCACGATCGCCCCGTTCTTGAACTCGACCGCGGAGACCACGCCCGTCGTGAAAGTGGTCACACCCACCGTCTTGTCACCAGTGGCCTTCACCTCGAGCGAGTAGTGCCACGCGCCGGGTGGCAGATCCGCAGGCAGAGTGAGGTCCTGCGCGCCCGGCCCGACCTGGCCGAGGTCCTTGGTGGCCACGACCGTTCCGCTCGCGTTGTACAGCTTGAGCGTGGCGACGCCGCCGGCTCCGCCCACCTCGACGTGAACCTTCCCCGCGCCGGTGGCCGGGATCTCGACCTGATCGCCCAGCGCCTGCACGTGACGGCCGATGAGGGACGCCGACAGCGACGTCTGGCCGACCAGCGCAGCCATGTGGGTCGCCTCGGTCTGCGCGGTCATCGAGTCGTTGAGCTGCGTGAGCTGCTCGACACTGGTGAACTGGGCGAGCTGCGCGGCGAGTTCGTGCGGCTGCAGCGGACTCGTCGGGTCCTGGTGCTTGAGCTGCGCGACCAGCAGCGTGAGGAACGCATCCTTGTCCATCTTCTGTTTCGGCCCCGCATCCGTCGTGGCCGAGCTGCCGCTGAAGTACTGCGGCGTGGTGGTCGGAGTGATCATGCGTCCCGCCTTTCGTCGCGCGGCTCACGGCGGCCCCGGTTGGGGCTTCCGCCGTCCTGCCGCGTTTCACGTCCGTGCGACTGTTTCTTCTGCGGCTCTCCGTGCCGCCTTTCCTCGCCCGTCTGTGGCTGCTCCTTGGCGCTGTTCGCCGCCGACGTGCCCACGGTGCGCGTGTCGGTGACCGACAGCTTCGCGTCCGTGAATCCCTGGTCCGCCAGCGCGCGCTTGAGCGACGCCAGCTCGCTGCCCGCGCGCTGCAGAGTGCCGTCGTGCGACGACAGGATCGACGCGCGCACGCTGTCTCCCCGCACGCTGATGCGGAGCCGGCCCTCGAGTCCGTCTTCGCCGCGGAACTGCAGCGTCACCTGGTCGGCCGCGCGCCGCATGGGCTCGAGCCGCGGATCGCGCACCGCCGCCGG
>JADLGX010000206.1 GCA_020849095.1 Candidatus Eiseniibacteriota bacterium | reverse complement strand
GTGGCCACGATGACCGGCCGCGCGTGCTTGCGCGCCAGTGCCACCGCGCGCTTCTGGACGATCGGCACCTGCTCGAGCGGGATCTCCACGCCCAGGTCGCCGCGCGCCACCATGACACCGTCGAACGCCTCCATGATGGGCTCCAACTGCTCGACGGCTTCGGGCTTCTCGATCTTGGCGATCACGGGCAGCCGCGCGCCGAACTCGTCCATGATCGCGTGCACTTCGTTCACGTCGCCGGGCGAGCGCACGAACGACAGCGCGATCAGGTCCACGCGCAGCGACATGGCGAAGCGCAGGTCCTCGCGGTCCTTGTCGCTCATGCTGGGCGCGCTCACCTTCACGCCGGGCAGGTTGATGCCCTTGTGGTTCGAGATCCGGCCGCCCTCGATCACGGTGCAGCGCACGCGCACGCCGTCGGTGTCGTCCACCCGCAGCTTCACGTTGCCGTCGTCGATCAGCACGCTGTCGCCCGCCTTCACGTCGGTG
This sequence comes from Candidatus Eiseniibacteriota bacterium, assembly GCA_020849095.1. GTDB lineage: Bacteria > Eisenbacteria > RBG-16-71-46 > RBG-16-71-46 > RBG-16-71-46 > CAIXRL01. The sequence continues at coordinate 5,180 of JADLGX010000206.1, read as the reverse complement.
GCGAGATGCTCGTACGTGGTGCTCGCCAGTGCGGCGGTGCCGGGCAGTCCCGGCTGCGTCGTGATGGTGAACGTGGCGCCGGCTTCGAGCACCTCGGCGCCGTTCGCGAAGTCGCCCAGGCGGATCTTGGGTCCCTGCAGGTCCACGAGGATGCCCACGGCCCGGCCGGATTCGTCCGAGGCCCGGCGCACGTGGCGGTAGACTTCGGCGTGGTCCTCGCGCGTTCCGTGCGAGAAGTTCAGGCGGGCCACGTCCATGCCGGCGCTCACGAGGGCGCAGATGGCTTCGTAAGTGTGGGTGGCGGGGCCCAGCGTGCAGACGATCTTGGCGCGTCGGCTCATGCGGGTGGGTATCGGCTTCCGGGTGGGCGGCCGAGAGGGTGGAACCCCTGGCCGGGGAAGGAAAGATGGGGTGGATGACGGGGCTCGAACCCGCGACCCTCGGGACCACAACCCGATGCTCTGCCAACTGAGCTACATCCACCACCACTTCGTGAGACCCGGCCGCGCGCGTCGCGACACTGGCGCGCCTGGAGGGGATCGAACCCCCGACCGTCGGATTAGAAATCCGATGCTCTATCCAACTGAGCTACAGGCGCTCGGCCGGCTGTGATCCTGGGCCGGAAGTGGTTCCGGCCGAAGTCCCCAACCTGCCGGGATATGTCCGCACGTTCCGGCTGCATGCCGCGATCCGGTGGCCTGCAGTCGGGTACGGCGGGAAGCTGGTCGGGGCGAGAGGATTTGAACCTCCGACTCCCTGCTCCCAAAGCAGGTGCGCTACCGGGCTGCGCCACGCCCCGATCTCTTGCGAGTGCGAATCGGGCGGCCAAGATAGTGTCCGGGGCTCGACTTCGTCAAACCGACCGCGATTGACGCGCCCGCGCGCACTCCGGGCTTGGGTTCGCGACGCTCTCGCACTATGCTGCCGCCGTTCGGAAGAAACCCCGCCTTTCGGGCCCCCTTCCATCCACAGGGCCCCCACCACGGAGCATTCCATGAGCCTCAACCGGGTCATCCTTCTCGGTCGCCTCGGCCGCGACCCCGAGATCCGCTACACCCAGAGCCAGCTCACCATCGCCAACCTCAACATCGCGACGGACGAGCGCCGTCCCGACGGCAACGGCGGCTGGAAGCAGGAAACCGAGTGGCACCGCGTGGTGCTGTTCGGCAAGCAGGCCGACCTCGCCAAGCAGTACCTCACCAAGGGTCGCGAGGTCCTCATCGAGGGCTCGCTGCGCACCCGCCAGTGGCAGGACCAGCAGGGCGTGAAGAAGTTCTCGACCGAGATCGTCGCGCAGAACATGCGCTTCGTGGGCGGCCGGGGTGGCCAGGGCGGTCCCGGCGGCGGTGGCGGCGGCTTCGAGCGCGGCGGCTCCGAGGACTTCGGCGGCGCGCCGGTCGGCGCCGATCCGGGCGGCATGGACGACTTCGGCGGAGCGCCGGACGACGACATTCCATTTTGAGAGCAGGCCACGCGGCGCGAACCGCGTGGCGAACGGCCGTCATCGAAACGGCCGGCAGCAACCTGATCGGGGGCGACAGGCTTCGACGGGGGACCTGAACCATCGAGTGCAAGCCGGGGACCCATCAACCTCGTCAAAAAGCATGGGAAAACATCATCTGCCAACGAGCAGATGGCTCTCGCTGCCTAACTAAAAACTAGGCGGTGATGCCTTCCCGGACCCCGCCTGTGGGGGCCGGTGCGGGTATCAGACAAACGCAGGCTGGTCCAAAGTGGCGGCCCGACCGCAGAGGACGAGATCCAACCGGGCTGGCGTGCGGCGACCCTGTCGGCCGGGGCAATGCGCGCGAGATTCAAACGACCGACTACGCTTGTAGGACTCGTTGCGGACGGACTTTCGGACGCGGGTTCGATTCCCGCCGCCTCCACCATCTCGTACACGCGCGCCCCGGTCTTCGCGGACCGGGGCGCGCGCGCTTCATCCGGTTCCGTCGAACGGCCGGCCTTCGCCCGCTTCCTCGTGCGTGACGCCGTCGCGGATGTGATAGACGCGACGGAACGTGGGGATGATCTTCTCGTCGTGGGTGACGACGATGATGGCGGTCTCGTACTTGCGGGCCATGTCGTCGAGGATGCGGATGACGGTCATGGCGCGCTCGGAGTCCAGCGGTGCGGTGGGCTCGTCGGCCAGGATGACGGGCGGGCGATTGACCAGGCCGCGCGCGATGGCGACCCGCTGCTGCTCGCCGCCCGACAGCCGCGACGGCATGGCTCGCGCGCGATGCTGCACGTCGAGCGCGGTCAGCAGCTCCAGCGCGCTCGAACGCGCCTCGGCGTTCGCGACGCCGGCCAGCATGGGCAGCAGGGCCACGTTGTCGGTCACGTCGAGAAACGGAATCAGGTACGGGGCCTGGAACACGAACCCGATCTTGTCGCGCCGCAGCGCGCGAAGGTCGCGAACCTTCCAGCCGTCGTCGTAGATCACTTCATCGCCCAGCGTCATGCGGCCGGCGGTGGGGTCGATCACCGCGCCGAGACACTTGAGCAGAGTGCTCTTGCCGGAACCGGACGGGCCGATGAGTCCCACGACCTCTCCGGGCGCGACCTGCATGTCCACGCCCTTCAGCGCGTCGACCGCCGTGTCGCCCGAACCGTAACGCTTCTTCAGGCCCTCGATGCGTATGCCCTTGCCGCCCATGTCAGCCTCCAATGGCCTCGGCCGGATCGACCCGAAGCGCCATGCGGATCGCCGCGATGCTCGCCACGACGCAGATCACCAGGACAGCGAAGAAACCCACGACGGAGTCGAACGGCACGAGCAGGACGTACTTGGGGAACATCGGGGCCGAAAACGTGGCGGTGATCTTGCCGACCACGAAGCCGATCACCCCGAGCGCGAGCGCCTGCTGCAGGATCATTCCCGCGATCGTGCGGTCGCGCGTGCCGATCAGCTTGAGCACGGCGATCTCGCGGATCTTGTCCATGGTGAGCGTGTAAATGATGAAAGCGACGATGGCGGCGCTGACGATCGCGAGGATCACGAGGAACATGCCGATCTGCTTGGCCGAGGTGGCGATCAGCTTGCCGACCAGAATGCTTTCCATCTGCGGCCGCGTGTAGACGGTCAGGCGCCGCCAGCGCCGGATGGCCGCGGCCACCTCGTCGGGATCCCTGCCGGGCTCGAGCGTGACCAGCACGGCGTTGACGAACGCGTTCGTGCTCTGCGCGGCGTTCACGGCGTCGAGCAGTCCGGGAACGCCGGGCCGGTCGAACGCGGGATTGGCGCCGGTGCGGCGCCGGCTCTGCCAGAGCGCGTCGTTGTCCTTGAGGAACTGCGCCTCCTGGGCATCCTTGAGCGGAATGAAGACCATCGGGTCGCCGCTGGACGACACCATGCGACGGGTCAGGCCCACGACGGTGTACGAGTTGCGGCGGATCGCCAGCCGGTCCCCCAGCCGCAGGCCGGAGGCGACGTCCGCCACGGCCTCGTAGTGGCTGCGAGTGATGTGCCTTCCGGCGACCAGGTAGGGCGGCCAGCCCGGCGTGGCGCCGGGGCCTCCCGGCGCAATGCCCACCACCATCGCGCGCACGTCGCTTCTCGAGTCGCGCACCTGCATGGTCAGGTAGGTCACGTTCGCCGCCTTAGCCACTCCGGGCATGGCCCGGATGGCCCGGTACGTGTCGTCGTAGAGGCTGGACGACTCGGCGTAGGGTCCGAGCGTGCCGCGCTGCACGACCCACAGCTCGGCCCCGCTGTTGTCGAGCAGCGCCCTGCCGTCATCCACCATGCCCCGGTAGACGCCGGCCATCACGAGCGTCACCCCGATCAGCAAACCCAGGCCGATGCCGGTGAAGACGAACTTGCCCCAGGCATGCACGATGTCCCGCCCCGCGAGGCTGATCATCGGGGCGCGCCCTTGATGTGCTCCACCACGCGAACCCGGCTCCGGGCCGTGAGCGCCTTTTCGCTGTAGGTCACGATTCGGGCTCCCTCGCGGAGTCCCTCTCGCACCTGCACGAAGCCCGCGAGATCCGAAGCGCCCAGCCGCAACGGCGTGAACCGCAGCCCGCCGTCGACCAGCTGCCAGACGCCGATCTTCTCTCCCAGGCGCCGGACGGCCGCGTTGGGAATGGAGGGCGCGGCGGAGTGCACCGGAAGCGCCACCGTCACCTCGGCCAGCTCGCCGACGAGCGGTGCGGGATGCGGAATCGGAGCGAAGACGACCTTGGCGAGCGCCTCCTCGGTGACCACATCGGCTTTGGGCTCGACGCGCAGCACCCGGCCCTCCAGTGCCTCGCCGTTGCGTGAGCGCAGGACGATCCGCGCCGGCAGGCCGGCGGCGAGCCCCGCGGCGCTGACCTGATCGAAGCGCACGTTCACCCACAGGCTCTTCGGATCGATGATCTCCACCACGGTCTGGCCGGCGACGATCGTCGTGCCGGGATCGGCGTCGCGCGCCGCCACCACGCCGGCGACCGGCGCGACCAGCCGCAGGTTGCGCCGTTGGGACACCAGGCCGTCGCGGTCCGCGCGCGCGCGTGCGAGTTCCTCGCGCGCGGCGGACAGAGCCGCGTCGGCGATCTGCGACTCCTGCCGACGGGCCTCGAGGATTTCTTCGGTGGTGGACTGGGAGGAGAACAACTTTTCGTAGCGGTTCGCCTGGGTCCGGGCGTGGAGCTGCCGGGCCAGCGCCTCCTGCAGTCCCGCCTCGGCGCGGCGGAGCGCGGACTCCTGTGACCGCACGCGATCGTCGAGGTCCACCGCGTCCATCTCACCCAGCAGCTGCCCGGCTCGCACCGCGTCGCCGACCTGCACGTCGAGGCGCCGGATGCGGCCGGCGAACGTCGGCCCGATCCGGTAGGTGTATCGCGACTCCACGCCGCCGACGCCGAACAGCTCCGGGGCGATGGTGCGCGATTCCACGGTGGTCACGGTCACGGCGACCGGCGCCAGCGGGCCGGAACGCGTCGCCACGAAGAGGAAGAGGGCGAGCAGCGGAACGATGACGGCCACGAGCGCCACGGTGCGCGGTTGCAGGGGCAGGCGTCTCACGATGCCCTCGCGATGCCGCGCCGGTAGATGGCGAACACTCGCGGAGCGTCGCGTCGCATGCGCTCCACGTCGCCGGCCAGCAGCGACTGCATCACGAGACCCTGCACCGTCCCGATGAACAGTGTCGCGGCAGCTTCCTCGTCGAGCGTCGCCGACAGCTCGCCGC
>JADLGX010000205.1 GCA_020849095.1 Candidatus Eiseniibacteriota bacterium | reverse complement strand
TGCCCCACGAGCGCCCGGCCGATGCCGCGGCGATGGTGGCCCGGGGCCACGGTGAGCGCCCCGATGAGGATTCCCGCCGGGGCGACCGGTTCCACGGCGATCACGCCGAGCAGTTCGCCGTCGCGCATCGCGCCCAGGTACTGGCCCGGCGAAGTGGCGATGTCCACCGCGGTCACGTGCGCCGGCGGAAAATGCGCCGCGCCGAGGAGCGCGCCTTCGAGCGCGTAGGCCGCGCGCTGGAGCGAGGCGATGCGCGCGGCCATGTCCGGGTCGCCGTGGTCGAGCGTCTCGATGCGCATGCTCAGTCCCGTTCCGGCGCGGGCCCGGCGGTCTCGAGGTGGCGCTCGATGCGGCGGTCGGGCACCAGCCAGAGGATGGCGACCGCCACGAACAGCGCGACCGACGCCATCGGCATCACGAACGCCGTGCCGATCGCGATCGTGTAGCACACGAGCGAAACGATGCCCTTCACGTCCGAGCCGAGCGCGCGCGCGAGCAGCGAGTCGTTGCCGTGCCGCGCGATGAGGGCGCGCGCCAGAATGAAGTACGCAACGCCCGACATGAGCAGCACCAGTCCGTAGAACGCGACCGGACCCGGCTCGATCCCGGAGTGCCCCATCCAGCTGGTCGCGAACGGGACCAGCGACAGCCAGAACAGCAGGTGCAGGTTCGCCCACAGGATGGGTCCGTTCACGTGACGGACCGCCTGCAGCATGTGGTGGTGGTTGTTCCAGTAGATGCCCACGAACACGAAGCTGAGCAGGTAGCCGAACAGCACCGGCAGCACGCCGCGCAGGTCGGACAGCTGGTGCCCGGAAGGAACGTGGATCTCGAGCACCATGATGGTGATGATGATGGCGATCACGCCGTCACTGAACGCTTCGAGACGGCTCTTGGTCATGTGGGCCACGGTCGGTGGAACTCCCGGATGGAGGGGATCAGGCGGTGACGAATGCGAGCGCGAAGCCATCGTACTTCTTGCTTCCGACCGTCTGGATGACAGTGGCACTGACGCGCGGGTCCGCGGAGAGCAGTTCGATGGCGGCCCGTGTGCCGAGGATCGCGGGATCTTTGCTGGCCGGGTCCACGACGCCGCCTTCGCGCACCACGTTGTCCAGGACGATGGCGCTGCCGGGCCGGGTCAGGCGCAGGGCCCACTCGATGTAGGCGGGATTCCCCGGCTTGTCGGCGTCGATGAACACTAGGTCGAACGGCTCCGCACCCTCGGCGTGCAGCGCGGCGAGCGAGTCCGCCGCGGCGCCCTCGCGCAGCTCGATCCGCTCCGCGAGCCCGGCGCGCGCGAAGTTGGCGCGGGCGACCTGCGCGTGCTTCGCGTCCAGCTCGAGCGTGACCAGTCGGCCGCCCGCGGGCAGCGCGCGAGCCAGCCAGATCGCGCTGTAGCCGCCGAGCGTGCCCACCTCGAGGATGCGTCTCGCGCCGACCATGCGCGCGAACAGGTGCAGCATCTTGCCCTGCGGCGGCGACACCTGGATGGCGGGCAGGCCCGCGGCCTCGCACGAGGCGAGGGCGGCCGTGAGCCCCTCGTCGGGGGGCAGCAGAGTGGCTTCCACCCAATGGTCGACCCGGGTCCAGACGTCTTCGCTCATGCGCGCGCTCTTGTTGGGGGGGGGCTGGGCCGGACGGGGTGTCCGGCCCGCGCAGGGCAACACACCGCGCGGGGGGCTGACCAGCGATTTCTCGCGCCCCGCTTGTCGGTGGCCGTGCCGCTCCTCTACCTTTCCCGCTCCAGCGCACCCTCGCCGCGTACCGCGCGGCCTCCTCCTTCGCACGAGCCCGACCGCATGAGCACGAATCGCCTCGACCAGTTCCTGCCCGACCTCGAATGGCGCGGGCTGCTGCACCAGGTGACGTCCGACGACCTGCGCGCGAAGCTCGCGGCCGAACCCGTCACGGCGTACATCGGATTCGACCCCACCGCGGCCAGCCTGCACATCGGCAGCCTGCTGCAGGTGCTGGGGCTGGTGCGGTTGCAGCGCGCCGGGCACAAGCCCATCGCGGTCGTCGGCGGCGGAACGGGGCTCATCGGCGATCCGAGCGGCAAGACCGCGGAGCGCCAACTGCTCACACGCGAGAAGCTCGACTTCAACGTCGCCGGCATCCGCAAGCAGCTCGAGCAGTACCTGGACTTCGACGGCCCGTGCGCGGCGAAGCTGGTGAACAACGCCGACTGGCTCTGCAACATCGGCTTCATCGACTTCCTGCGCGACATCGGCAAGCACTTCTCGGTCAACTCGCTCGTCGCGCGCGACAGCGTCAAGCTGCGGCTCGAGGCGCGCGAGCAGGGCATGTCGTTCACCGAGTTCTCGTACGTGCTGCTGCAGGCGTACGACTTCCTCGAGCTGTACGACCGTCACGGCTGCACCCTGCAGGTGGGCGGCTCGGACCAGTGGGGCAACATCGTGGACGGCGCGGACCTGATCCGCCGCATGCGCGGCGCGTCGGCGTGGGGACTCACGCAGCCGCTCGTGACCAAGTCGGACGGCAGCAAGTTCGGCAAGTCCGAGGGCGGCAACGTGTGGATCGACGCCGACCTCACGCCGCCGTACGTGTTCTACCAGTACTGGCTCAACGCGTCGGACGACGACGTGAAGAAGTACCTGCGCTACTTCACGCTCATGGGGCGCGAACAGATCGAGGCGCTCGACGCCGAGGTCGCGAACAACCCGTCCGGCCGCGCGGCGCAGAAGACGCTGGCCGACGAGGTCACGAAGCTCGTCCACGGCGAAGCGGGCGTGGCCGAGGCCAAGCGCGCCACGGCGGCGTTGTTCGGCGATGGCGACCTACGCGCGCTGAGCGCGCAGGAACTCGAGCGCGCGCTCGCGGGCGTGCCCAGTGTCGAGTTCCCGCGCGAAAAACTCGGCACGCCCGAAGCCTCGCTCGCGTCCATGCTCGCTGTCGCCAGGCTGGCGCCCTCCAAGGGCCAGGCGCGGACGCTCATCACCGGCGGCTCGCTGCGCGTGAACGGCGAGAAGCGCGACCAGCCCGAGCAGGTGCTCACGGGCGAGGATGTGCTGGGCGGCGGGCTCATCGTGCTGCGCAAGGGCAAGACGTACGGGGTGGTGCGCATCGAGGGGTGACGGTGGGCGGGGGTTCCC